>NZ_JBDVOT010000239.1:0-32749 GCF_039968975.1 Maribacter sp.
GAAAAACCATCTGTTGCTAGAGAAATTGCTGCTGTTCTTGGTGCAAGTTCTAAGAAAGATGGATACTATGAAGGCAATGGCTATGCGGTTACCTATACTTTTGGACATCTTTGTACACTTAAGGAGCCTAATGATTACAAACCACATTGGAAAAGTTGGGATTTAAATAATCTTCCCATGTTGCCCAATCATTTTGAAACCAAAGTTTCTGGAGATTCTGGTATTCGAAAACAATTCAAGATTATAAAGCAATTGTTTGATAAAGCTGATGTTGTTATCAATTGTGGGGATGCTGGTCAAGAAGGAGAGCTGATACAGCGTTGGGTATTAAACGAAGCTAAATATAAAGGTAAGGTTGAGCGACTTTGGATTTCTTCCCTTACCACTGAGGCTATTAAAGAAGGTTTCAAGAATTTAAAACCGTCTACAGATTATGATAATTTATATTACGCAGGATTTTCTCGTGCCATAGGCGATTGGCTTTTAGGAATGAATGCCACTCGTTTGTATACTTTAAAACATGGTGGTTATAAACAAGTGCTATCCGTAGGTCGCGTGCAAACTCCCACTCTGGCAATGTTGGTCAATAGGTTTAAAGAAATAGAGAATTTTAAGCCACAACCTTATTGGGAGCTGCAAACATTATATCGCGATACCTTATTTAGTTACGAAGAAGGGCGTTTTCTTAAGGTAGAAGATGGTGAGAAATTGGCGAACATAGTAAAAGAACATGATTTTGAAATTGTTTCTACTTCTAAAAAAGCAGGTAATGAATATGCTCCCAAGCTTTTTGATTTAACAGGATTACAAGTATACTGCAATACCAAGTTTGGGTTTAGTGCAGATGACACGTTAAAAATCGTTCAGAAATTATATGAGCAAAAAGTAGTAACCTACCCAAGGGTAGATACCACATTTTTACCAAATGATGTATACCCAAAAGTACCGGGAATACTCAAGAATCTTACAAAGTACGATACGTTGACAAAACCATTAGATGGTAAGAAACTGAAAAAAACAAAAAAAGTTTTTGATGATAGTAAGGTGACGGATCACCACGCCATTATTCCTACTGGTCAACAAATGAACTTACAATACAATCAGCAACAGGTTTATGATATTATTGTACGTCGTTTTATCGCTGTGTTTTATCCAGATTGTAAAGTCTCCAATACTACCGTAATTGGTAAAGCAGAAAAAGTAAATTTTAAAACCACCGGAAAAGAAATAATAGAAAAGGGGTGGCGTGTAGTTTTTGAAACACCTAATTCTACCACTAAAGAATCTGGAATATTGCCCACTTTTGAAAAGGGAGAGAAAGGTCCTCATGAACCTTCATTTCTTGAAAAGCAGACAAAACCGCCAAAACAGTACACAGAAGCATCACTGTTGCGTGCCATGGAAACGGCAGGTAAAAAAGTTGAAGATGAAGAACTGCGAGAGCTTATGAAAGAAAATGGTATAGGTAGACCTTCTACACGTGCCAATATTATAGAAACCCTATTCCGTAGAAAATATATAAAAAGAAATAAAAAGCAAGTTATACCAACAGTTACCGGCATTCAATTAATAGAAACTATTCAAAATGAAATGCTGAAATCTGCCGAGCTTACAGGTAAATGGGAAAAGCAGTTGAAAGATATTGAAAAAGGTACTTTCAATGCCGGTAGTTTTATTAAGCAAATGAAGCAAATGGTAGATCAATTGGTTTACGAGGTGCGAAGTGAAACTAGAAAGGCAAATATTTCAGCTGTAAATAATAAACCTGCTGCAGCGGCTTCAAAGAAAAAAACAATAAAAAAATCTTCAGAATTGACTTCAGAAGCTTGCCCTAAATGTAAAAAAGGAACCATTCGTAAAGGAAAAGCTGCCTATGGCTGTTCAGAGTTTAAGAAGAGTTGTGATTTTGTAATTCCGTTTAAGTTTGAAGGTAAAACCATATCAGAAAAACAGTTTATTAGACTGTTTCAAAAAGGATCAACGGTTAATTTAAAAGGCTTTAAAGTTGATGGTGTTTCGGTAGAAGGTTTAGTTAGGTTTGACGATACTTTTAAATTAAAGTTAGAGCCTAAGAAAGGAAAGATTCAGGCAAAGTCTAAATCTGAAGAAAATAGTTGCCCTAAATGTAAAAAAGGTACTATAGTTAAAGGTAAAACTGCATATGGTTGTAGCGAATACAAAGCAGGTTGTGACTTTAGATGCAGTTTTGATACCATACGCGAAAAAGCAAATGGTAAATCGTTGACCAAAGATTTGGTTTATGAAATATTTAGAGAGGTTTAGAAATATAAAGCTTCTCAGTTTTCTAAAAGCTTTTTTTCTTAGCAGAGTGCATTTGATTTGAACCAGCGACCTTCAAGTTAGAGTTCCATGTTTGAAATTAAAATAACAATTTTAATAGGCTAAATCGCTATTAAATTGTAAAGGTGCATGTGGTTTTAATATATTGACTATCAATAAATTCTGAAATAAATAGATAGAAAGATGTAGTTTATTAGTACTGATTTACAGTACCTAAATTGTCGCGATATATTTCAATTTAATCATTAGTAGTTATGTTTAGGTATTAGACATGGTTTCTGTTGCTCAGTTATCTCTTGAAGCACCTGTTATTTTGTTTATAGAGTTACTATATTAATTCTGTATTTTAGAACAAAATTTAAGCAAAGTGATATTCGTAAATTTTAGTTCCCCTAGACTTGCGCTGTTTCTAATATTGACATTGTTATACTCTTCCGTCTATTGTCAAAATGTGAAATTTAAAACCTTGACTACTAATGAAGGTTTATCGAATAACTCGGTAAATGATATTATCAGTAATACAGATGGGGTTTTGTGGATAGCGACTTGGGATGGACTGAATTTATATGATGGACATAATTTTATAGTGTTTAAACATAACCAGGCAGATTCTACTTCTATCGCGGGTAATGTGGTTACCAGGCTCGTAAAAGATAATTCTGATGTTATGTGGCTTTTGACGGATAACAAATCTGTTAGTAGGTATTTGGGCGATGGTAGGTTTAAAAATTATTCTTTTAATAAGCAGCCAAGAGAGTTTAGGCAATCTAAAAATGGCGAATTGATTGTTGAAATTAATGATGATGAAGCATATCATTTCAAAGATGAGCAATTTGTTAAAAAAGAGAATAGGGGTTTTTATAGAAATAACAAGAGTAGACTCAACAATATTTTACTCTCTAAATTTCCTAATCTTTCCATTAATGAGTCCATGAGAGATTATGATGGTAACATTTGGTATGCTACTCAAAATAATGGCTTGTTTATAATCCGAAAAACGGGTGATAACATCCACAATGAAAACATTGAACATTATGAGTATGATCTTTATTCAAAATATAGCTTTACTAGTAATGAAATAGAAAAAATATACCAAGATGATTTTGGAAATGTATGGCTAGGTCATAAAGATGGGGGATTAAGTATGGCTTATCGGGGATCTGAAAAGATAGGAGTGATAACTCCTCACCCAGTTAAGTATCCTAATTTACCATATGAGACTGTAAGAGCTATTACAAAGGATTTAAATAATAATATTTGGCTTGGCTATTACACGCAAGGTTTGTTTAATTATGACCCTGCAACAAAAAGTTATTTGAGACATGATCTTTCTGAATTATCTGGAAATGAAGATTGGAATAGACTTCGAAGCCTATATACCTCTTCAGACGGTTCAGTTTGGGCGGGTACTTATGGAGGTGTAGTTCGAGTGAAAAATGGTAAAAAAACTTTTTTCAATGCAGCCGATGTTGAGAATTTTCCGAACAATAGAAATTACTCGATGTTTGAGGACGACAAAAAACAACTTTGGATAGCGTGCTGGGGAGGTCTTGCCAAATTTGATTTGGAAATGGAGGAGTTTATAACTTTTAATGGCCAAGCTAAATTAGCCGATTTAAATATTAGAAAAGTGTTTATTTATGAAGATGAAGCTATTCTTTCAATTGAAGAAGGAGGCGTAATTATCTTGAATACTATTACAGGTGATATCTCAGATATTAATAAGGACGATGGTATACTAAGTAATAATGCGTATAGTACTTTTAAAGATGGTAAAACAGGATATTACTGGATTGCCAGTTCAGAAGGGATAAGTGTATATGATAAGGAACAAGGTTTAATAAATAACATCACAGAATATAATGGGCTCCAAAGTCATTTAGTGTATAGTCTAACATTATATAATGATAAAGTTTGGGTGAGCACGACCAAAGGAATAGCTGCTGTAGATAGAAACAATTATTCAGTTTCAAGCTTAAATTCTGATGAAGGCTGGCAAGCTGCCGAATTTTCAGAAGGTGGTTATTATCAAGATTTAAGTGGATATCTGTATTTTGGAGGTATAAATGGGGTAAACTATTTCTCTCCAACAACTATTGAATTTGAAAAGGAGCTTCCTAGACTTATTGTATCTGTAGATGATAAAGAAAATTTTAAAGGGGATATCATCAAAGAATATTCAGACAACCAACTTAAGTTTGAAATAACTTCTGTATCCTATACTAAGAATACTGATAATAAAATTTTATATAAATTATCTGGTTTCGATTCTAATTGGCATGTATTTGATGAGAGCCCTGTCTATTATTCTTATTTGCCATATGGACATTATAATTTAGCAATTAAGAATTCTCTTGATACTAATGACGAATTTGCTAAAACGTTTAACATTATTGTAAATAAGCCATTTTATCTAACAGGGTGGTTTATTTCTTTGTTTTTGGTTGCCCTATTTACTGGTCTAACTTATTTGTACTTCTTAAGAAACAAAAGTGTTGTTCGAAATCGAAAAATACTCGAGCAGAGGATTCTTGGAAGAACAAAGATAATTAATGATCAAAAGCAAAATTTAGAAGAAATAAATCGGAAACTTGACAAAAAAAATAAAGAGATAGGAAAGCAAAAGGAAGAACTTTTAAACTTATATCAGCAACTTAAAAATGAAGATTTTGAAATTGATAAGTTTAAGGCGTTCGTCTTATCTGAATTCAAGGAACCAATAAATAAGATTATTGCAACTGCAGATGAATTGGAGAATCAGTCTCCAATAAAGAAAAATATTTCAACACATTCAGGGGAATTGTTAAACTTGTTAATGGAGTGGGATTATTTGGGGCATATTAAGGAAGTTGGGGCAAACAATAAATCTATTATCAATTTAAAATCAACTATTAGACCCCTAATTGAAAACCTGAAAGTGCAATCGTCAAAAACAAAATTGCATTTAGATTATACACTGGATCTGTCAGATTCATTGGTTGAGATGGATGTTCTTAGATTTAAGTTACTCTTTAAATACTTATTTAATGTGATTGTTAAATATGCTCTTGTCAATAGTTCTTTAAAAGTTGTTTTAGAGAATAGTAACGGAATGTTTCTTATGAATATAAGTTCTGAGAGTAAGATTTTTAAAGATAATTTTTTCAATATTGAACACTATAGCCCATATTTTAGAGCGGTAAATACCTTGGTTACAGCTATGAATGGGCAATTAAACATAAATCATAACAAGGCATTGTCTTTGGTATTACAATTACCTATAAAATTAATTGAAACTAAGGGTAACGAGATAGAACATGTATCATGGAAGCATATTGGTCTTAATGAAAAATTGCCTTCAAATAAAAATAATATTCTTGTTTTTTGCGAAAAAAATGATTTTATACCGGCAAAGCAATTGTTAGAACATCCAGACAATACATTATTATTTGAGAATGTTATTGAAGAAGCCCTATCAGCTATTAAACATGTAAACTTACATGGGTTAGTAGTTTATAATACGTCAATTAATGAGAGTCTTGTTACGTTGTGCAATGCTATAAAAAATGATGGTTCTCAAACGACACTTCCTTTAATATACATATCTGAAGAAATCGATTATTTTTTACGGGAGCATACTATTGAGTTAGGCGTAGATACTTTTATTCAATTACCAGCGAGTAGAGTTTTTATACAGAAAAAGTTCTCAAAGCTAATTACTGGTAGAAGAGAATTTTTAAAGGATAGATCAAAACAATTACTTTATAATAGCTCTTTTTCTAATGATGATAAATTGCTTTCTTCAAATGAGAAGTCGATTAAAAAAGCTATAAGTATAATACATAAGAACATAGGTGACCATTCCTTCAACGTTGACAAATTGGCAAAAATGCTTTTTGTTTCTAAAATAAAAGGATATAGAATGTTCAAAGAGGTGTTAGGACAGTCTCCTTTAGATGTAATTATTGATCTAAGATTGCAAAAAGCGCAATATTTATTAAAAAATAAAACATTAAACATAGCTGAGGTGAGTCGAGAATGCGGATTTAACGATCCAAAGTACTTTAGTAGGCTATTTAAAAAGAATATTGGCTGTAGTCCAAAGCAGTTTAGGAAAAGTCTCGCAGATGCCTAATATTACTACTGTTTCGCTCAAAATGTCTTATTGTTGATTGAATAGTATATCCACTAATTCTGTTCAAATCAGAACCCTAACTGAAAGATTAGTGCACCTTTTTGGTTTATTTGACCCCTATAAAATTTAGTTGCTTAACTATTTTTGGAGTCAACCAAATAACCAAAATTTTAAATGAAAAAGTATTACGTATTCTTAGTTTTATGTGTTTGCGCACTAACAAGTTTATCTGCGCAAACCATTGTACAGGGCACGGTTGTTTCCAAGATAGATGGTATGCCGCTTCCGGCAGCATCTGTAATTCCTAATGGGGAAACAGCTAATGGAGTTGCCACTGATTTTGACGGTGTTTTTAGAATTGAACTTAATGAATCTGAAGGGGTTTTAGTAGTGTCATCAATTGGGTTTGGCTCAGTTGAAGTGGCATATTCGGGAAATCAAACCCTTCAAATTGAGTTAGATGAAGAGGCTAATAGTCTTGATGAAGTCGTTTTGATTGGGTATGGTACAGCAAGAAAAGGAGATATAACATCTTCTATTTCACAGGTAGATGGAATTGAAACCATTGCCAGCCGACCAGTTTCTTCATTTACAGACTTTTTGCAAGGAAATGTTGCAGGGGTTACAGTAATGCAACAAGGGGGTGATCCAACTAGTAGTGGTCAAATAGTAATAAGAGGGTATGGTTCAATATCTAATGAATCTCCGCTAACTGTAGTTGATGGGGTCCCTTATTATGGACCAGCTATTAATCCACAAGATATTGCGTCGGTATCTGTATTGAAAGATGCTGCCGCTGCGGCAATATATGGTGCTCAAGCAGCTTCTGGTGTAATTGTAATTCAAACAAAGAAAGGTAAAAAGGGAAAACCTAGAATTAGCTTAGACCTTTATGGTGGCATTCAAAACGCAGAGGGTTTGCCTACACCTTTAAATGCGGAACAACAAGCAAATGTTTATAACCTTGCGGCTGCCAATGGCGGTACATCTCCACAAGCAGCTCATGATGCCGCACAAAACCCATGGGGTCAAACAACCAGAACTAATTGGATGGATGAAATATTTAGATCAGCTGCTTTAGTTAATACAAATATTAATATTAGCGGAGCTACAGATAATGTTAATTACATGACCTCTTTTGGGTATAATAGCAAAGAAGGTGTTCTTATAGGAACAAAATCTGATCGTTATTCTTTTCGTCTAAAATCAGATTTAAGTCTTTCCGATAAAATTACGATTGGCGAAAATGTGTATTACTCCATTACCGAAGCGGTAGGTACAAATACAAGTAGTGGTTATTCAGGTACTATTATGAATGCGCTTTACTTTCCATCTGCGGCACCAGTTCGTGATGAAAATGGTTTGTTTCATGGGGTTGTGCCTTTTGATCTTTCGCAATTTGCAGGGGCATATGGTGATGTTTACAATCCAGTAGCACTTTTATTACGTCCTACAACTACTAGTCCTACTAATTTTATAAATGCCCAAGTTTATTTGGATTATGAAATTATTGAAGACCTAAAATTTAGAACAAGTTTCGCACATAGTACAAGTCACAATGAGTATAAATCTTTTGTACCTCGCGTTCCAGAATTAGGTAGAACTAATTTAACCAATTCATTGACCCAGAGTAATAGTACTACAAACAGAAGAGTCTGGGATAATCAATTAACATATGCCAAATCTTTTGGAAATCACAATTTAGATGTAACGGCTATTTACTCAAGTCAGTTTACAGATTATGAATCTTTGACACAAAGGGCAGAAATTTTTAGTAGCGAAGAACCTTTTAATCAGTATTTATCAAATGGGGCTGATCAAAAAGAACCAGTTACAGATGTTTACGAGGATGCTTTAACCTCTGCGATTGGAAGGGTTAGTTATAACTATGATAACAAGTATTTTGCTACTGCTAGTGTTCGTAGAGATGAAACTTCTCGTTTAGCGTTAGATAATCAATCAGATATTTTTCCTGCAGTATCTGTAGGTTGGAGAATTTCAGATGAAAATTTTTTTAAAGTTGATAAAATCAATGATTTGAAATTTAGAGCTTCTTGGGGTCAGATTGGAAATATTAATTCTGTTGGTTATTATTCTTTTGATGTTCCATTAGGATCACAGACTTTAATTATTGGTGAAGATGGATTAAGTAATGATAAAGGGGTATACGCTAGCCAACAATCTAATCCTGACTTAATTTGGGAAACATCAGAATCTATTGATGTTGGTTTTGATGCCATGGCATTTGACAACAGGCTATCTGTGACTTTCGATTATTTTCAAAAAACGACTTTCGATATGATTTTAGAAGGTTTAGAAGATAAGCATCAAGGTACAGATGCAGCATTTGTTAACGGGGGAGAGGTAAAGAATGTTGGTGTTGAACTTTCTTTAGCCTATAGTGACAAAATTGGAGAATTCAATTATACTGTTAGGGCAAATGCCGCGATGTTAGAAAATACACTTGAAAACTTAGATGGTTATAACAATAGTGGTATTGACTTTGTATCGCACGATGACTACCAGGTAAGAGATGCATTAAGACCTTATCGTTCTACAGTGGGCGAAGCTTTGCGTTCGCATTACTTAGTACCTTATGTAAGTATCTTTCAATCGCAAGCAGAAATAAATAATTATACTAAGGATGGTGTACTTATACAACCTAATGCAGTTCCAGGAGATCTTAAGTTTCAGGATACGGATGATGATGGAGATATTGATAATGACGATAGGGTATATCACGGAAGTTATCAACCAGACCTTACCTATAGCTTTAATTTTAGTGCTAATTATAAAGGGTTTGATGCGAGTCTAATTCTACAAGGAGTAGCTGGTGTTGAAGCATTTAACGGTTACAAGTATGCAGCTTACAATGCATCTCTACAGGGCTACAATTTAGATAGTAGAGTTTTAGACGCTTGGACAGCTTCAAACACAAATACAGATATTCCAAGAATATCAACGACAGATAATAATAATAACTTTGGTACACAGTCAACTTGGTACTTGGAAGATGCTTCTTATTTGAGATTTAAGAATGTAACCTTTGGCTATTCTTTTCCAAATTATGTTATGGATAGTTTACTAAATGGATCTTCTTTGCGTGTTTACATATCCGCTGAAAATTTATTTACAATTACAGATTATACAGGTATTGATCCAGAAGTAGGTGGAATAGGTCTAGATGTAGCCCAATATCCTTTATCAAGAACAATATCTGCAGGACTATCATTAAAACTATAATCAATTCTAAAATATTTACAATGAAAAATAATATTGCAAAAATAATTATGGTCACCATGGTTGTGATCTTTTTAGGACCAGTTAGTTGTTCAGATGATTTTACCAATTTAGAGCCGCTAGGTAGTAGCTCTTACGAGAACTTTTGGAAAACAGAGCAAGATGCCATAGAGTCAACTAATAGTATGTATTACTATATGAAAGATGAGGATATGTTTTCTAGAGGTTTTTACTGGTATATAAATGCTTCAGATGATATGGTTACTGGGCGAATTAAGGCAGATGCGGATAATGCAAAGAATTTTAATTTAACTGGTGATGAAAGTTCTTTAAAATGGATGTATGCACAATGCTATAAGATAATTAGGAGAGCAAATGATGTTTTGGTAAACGTACCTGAAATGGATATTTCAGAATCTTTAAAAGATAGACTATTGGGCGAAGCTTATTTTATGAGAGCTTTTCACTACCACTATTTAGCATATCACTATGGAGATAATGGAATAAACGGGGGAGTACCAATCTTAACAGAAGAAAACTATAATGATGAAGCTGGTAGTTATTCTAGACCTACAAGTGTAGTAGAAAACTATGCACAAATAATAGAAGATCTTAATAATGCTGCAGAGCTTTTACCGTTGATTACAGAATTAAATAGTGAAGATTATGGTAGAGCGCATAAAGATGCTGCTTTGGCATACATGGCTAAAACATATATTTATTGGGCTCAGTATGATGCTTCAAAATACGCGGATGCAGTTATAGCCGCAGATGCCGTAACCAACTCTGGATCTGGTAGAGCATTAATAGATACAGATAATCCTGAACTAGATTTTAGAGAATTACACAGTCACTTAAATAACTGGACAAGCGAATATATTTGGTCTGTTGATTCAGGCATTGAAGACGGGAGTAAATTACCTGGTGTTGTATTGGAAAACAAAGGTTGGGGGCTGTATAATGGATGGGGTTACTACCATCCTTCATTAGGTCTTTACGAAGCTTTTGAAGAAGGAGATGTTAGACGAGAGGTAACTATGCTAAAATTTGGAGATGAGTTTGAGTTCTTTGGTGAAACCAGAAGATATGCTTCAGAGAATTCCCAATCAGGATTTCAATGGAACAAATATATGTATGAGTATCAAGGTGAGAATCCTATAGGTGTAACCGTTAATGCCAATGGTGATAATCCAACGACATTATATAATGTACCTATTCTTAGATATGCCGAAATACTTTTGATAAAATCAGAAGCTTTGATTATGCAAGGTCAAAATGGAGATGCGCCACTAAATGCTGTTCGTGATAGAGCAGGTTTGTTACCAATAACGGGTGCAACCATGGATGATTTAAAACAAGAGAGAAGAGTTGAGCTAGCTGGTGAATTCGCCAACAGACATTTTGACCTAGTGAGATGGGGAGATGCTGATGCTGTTTACTCAGAACCTATTTATGGAAGAATTCACACTGATAAAGCTGATCCAGATTCCCCCTTTACCGTAGAAGAGATATGGCCTGCGAGGCCTCAGTTTAACCCTGCTACAATGCATGTTTGGCCAATTCCAAATGAATCTATAGATTCTTCTGGAATTCCACAAAATACGGGATGGTAGTAGTATTTAAATTATTAGTTTGAGTTAGTTTTCATTCACAGAAAAGGTGTGACACCGTAATGGTTTAGCACCTTTTTTTAATATCCAAAAATGATTAGAAAATATTTCTTTATTATCTGCTCTTTACTGATAGCTACACAATTTGTGTACGCACAGCAAGAGAGCCACTATAAAATACATTCACATAATGATTATTTGCAGACTGTACCGTTCTGGAGTGCATATGCCAATGAATTAGAATCTATAGAAGTTGATATATATTACAAAAATAAAACTTTGTATGCCACACATAGCGAATCGGAAATTATAAAAAAACAAACTCTTCAAGCTTTATATCTTCAACCTATTCAGAAAATAATTGAACTTGAATTAGGGAGTCAACAAGAAATACAATTGCTTATTGATATTAAATCGGAGCCTTATGAAACGTTGGATAAACTTATTTCTATTTTAGAAAAATATCCAGATGTCATTCATAATGAAAAGATTTCAATAGTAATTTCCGGAAATAGACCGCACGAGAAGGATTATGTCAACTATGCTGATTACATAACTTTTGATCATCAGACCTTAGAAATTTTAGAGAATGAAAAAGCTTGGAAAAAAGTAGCATTGGTGAGCTTGAATTTCAATGATTTTTCAGAATGGAATGGAAAGGGAAGGTTAACCGCCGGTGATTATAAAAAAGTAAAAACGGTAATCGACAGCGTGCATTCTTTAGGGAAACCTTTTAGGTTTTGGGGAGCCCCAGATAGCAAAACTGCTTGGAAAGTATTTAAGGAATTAAATATGGATTTCATTAATACTGACAATACGTATGCATCGGCAACCTATCTTAAAGATTTAGACAACCGTATGTATACTAACGAAATCTTCTCAAAAGTATATACACCAACTTTTACTAGTGATAAAAAGAATTTGCCTGTTGAGAATGTTATTTTACTTATAGGCGATGGTAATGGTTTGTCCCAAATTTCCTCGTCACTTCTCGCTAACGGCGGAGACTTGACTTTGGCGCAAATGAAGAGTATTGGTTTTATAACCACCCAGTCAGCAGATGATTTTACTACAGATTCTGCAGCTGCAGGCACAGCGCTTGCTACAGGAGAACGAACATATAATCGTGCTATAGGTGTAGATACATTACAACAACCATTAGTAAACTATTCGGAGTTGCTATCAGAGTACAATTATGTTTCCGGATGCATTACTTCAGATAGAATGACAGGAGCAACCCCAGGTTCGTTTTATGCTCATCAAAAAGATAGATCTGATGTAAAAGAAATAGCAGGAGATTTATCGAAAAGCAAGCTTTCTTTATTCGTTGGTGGTGGATCAGAAGATTTTCAAGGTGAACAAAAGGTGGTTGGTTTTAATATGTTGGATGAGGTTGAAGCAATAGGATCTAGTAAAAGTGATAAAGTGGGTTTTTTTATATCTGAGAAGGAAGTGCCAAGTGTTTTAAATGGTAGGGGTAGTGTATTGGCTGAAGCCACTAAAAATGGTATACAGTTTTTGAGTTCTAAGAATAAGCCATTTTTCTTAATGGTCGAGGCTGCTCAAATTGATAACTACGGGCATACCAATAATGTTCCGGGAATAGTTTCTGAAGGAATAGATTTCGATAGAGCAATAACCGAGGCAGTTAAATATGCTGATAAAATGGGAAATACATTGGTTATTGTTACCGCAGATCATGAAACATCAGGTTTTAGTATTCCACAGGGAAATCTTGAGAAAAGAATAATAGAAGGCGATTTTACTACTCATGATCATACAGCAACTATGGTTCCTATATTTGCCTATGGTCCTAATTCACAAGAGTTTCAGGGCGTATATAAGAATAGTGATTTGTTTGGTAAAATATTGAAAGTACTTGATTTGAAGGAGTAATAGTAAGTTATATAACCTACAATAAGTTTATGGTTGCCCACGGCAAAGACATTGTGTTTTTTAGACAGGATGGTAAATGTAATTAGGGCAGTCTACGCTTAAAAATGGAAGTCTTTATATTGACGACTTGTGGAAATTTAGAAAATATCAAAGTTGCTCGATTCTGAAAATGAATAAAATGAATAATATGAAATATTTTGTATTGCTATTTGTATTGTTGTTTATTTCGAAAGCCAATGCACAACATAGTTTTGAGGGTGTTGTTTTTGTTGATGGCAATAAGAATGGTCTATTAGATGGTGAAGAAAGAAAACTACCAAATGTTTTAGTAAGTAATGGAAGAGATGTAGTCTCCACAAATGAAAAAGGAGAATATAAAATTTCTACTATCAAGGATAACCTTGTTTTTGTTATTAAGCCAACAGGGTATATTTCTAAATTAGATTCTACAAACAAGGTGCAATTTTATGTGCAAGCATTATCAGGTAAAAAACGTCAAAAGCATAATTTTCCTTTATACGAAAATGTTGAAAATGATGATTTTAACGTGGCATTGCTTGGTGATGTACAAGTAGATGTAATGGACGATATTTATCATGTTGGTAAATTGGTCACTGAAGAATTGGCAACTACCAAACCAGATTTTATTGTACCTCTAGGAGATCTTTCTTTTGATAACCTTGAAATATTTGATCCATTAGCCGAAACTCTTGGTTTAATTGGTTCTCCTATTTTTTATGTGATTGGGAATCACGATTTAGATTTTAAGGAAGAAACTTTGGAACGTCGTGATGAAAGTTATGAGAAAATCTTTGGACCTTCTTACTATGCATTTGAGTATGGAAATCAACTTTTTCTTGTGTTGAATAATATTTACCCAAAAGAGAATAGAGATTATGAGGGAAGAATAGACGATAACCAATTGACGTTCATTAAAAATTTAGTTAGACATAAGCATAAGTCACATAAAGCTATAAAAATCTTTATGCATATTCCTTTAGAAGAAGTCGTTAATAGTGATGAATTAGTACATTGTTTAAAATCTTTTCAAGATGTATTTATAGCATCTGGACACACTCATACCCAGTATCATATGTATCACGAGAGGGAAAATCTTGCACCAATTCATGAATTAATTGGTGGTGCTATATGCGGGTCTTGGTGGCAGGGGCCACATGATATAAGAGGAATTCCTTTTGCTATGATGGATGATGGTACTCCAAAAGGCTATTGGAATATGCAGGTGAATGAAAACGAATACAATCTTAGTTACAAGGTGTCAGGAGCCAACGATGATAAGCAAATGAATATATGGGTACCAGAAACAAACGAATGGGACACTGCTTTAAATGTACTTAATCATTCTTACGTATATGCTAATGTTTTTGCTGCCGATGATGACACAGAGGTGATGATAAGTTTTAGAGAAAATGAGTGGTTGCCTATGCAAAAGTATGAAGGGGTATCTCCAGAATTGGTTCGTTTTTATACCCTTCAGGAACTAGGAAGATATGAAGGACAAAAATTGTCTAAAAACCCTAAGCCTAATGTCATAAGTAAACACTTGTGGCGCATTGAAATTCCAAATCATTTAGATAAAAAAGCTTATTTGATTAAGGTACAAGCCAAAAATGAAAAATTAAGACTTAACGTTAAAGGAAATAGAGTGCTATGGATTCGCTAAAAATTCTTTGTGTCTGGAAAGAAAAGTAACATTCTGTTTTTTTGTAAATTTCTATTAGAAGAAAGTATTTATAGGGATAATCTTATCTTTTTTTTTTTAGGTAAATCACATTTACAGGCCTATTAAATGGTAATGATATCTTAAAAATAAGATAAATAAAAAGCCACTGAATTTTCAGTGGCTTTTTTTTAGTAGCGGGGACTGGACTCGAACCAGCGACCTTCGGGTTATGAGCCCGACGAGCTACCTACTGCTCTACCCCGCGATATGGGTTTTTTATCTCACTTGTTTTGTGACTTCAGGTCATTAAGCTGACGAGATAAAGGTGTGCTACTATTCGTAGCGGGGTGCAAATATACAATACATTTTCTCTATATTCCAAACTTATTTAAAGAATATTTTTTGAGAGCATTATCTTTTAAAAAACATTAAATCCATAACTTCGGTTTTTTACAAATTTATGGATACAATTAACGACTTTATAGCAAGCGCGCTACCTTATACAGAGTGGCCCATGTTTCTTTTATTGATTGGTGGCGGACTCTTTTTGGTTTTTTATTCTAAACTTATGCCTTATCGTTTCTTTGGTCATGCAATCGCAATTACGGCAGGTAAATATGATAATAAAGACTCCAAGGGTGATGTTAGTTCTTTTCAAGCCTTGTCAGCTGCGGTTGCGGCAACAGTTGGTTTGGGGAATATATCAGGAGTAGCCATTGCAATACATGATGGTGGTCCTGGGGTAGTTTTTTGGATCTGGATGACCGCATTGATTGGTATGTGCATCAAGTTTTATTCCTGTAGTTTGGCAATTATGTATCGTGGTACAGATTCTGATGGCAAGTTACAAGGTGGTCCTATGTACTATATCACAAAAGGTCTGGGTGAAAAGGCTAAACCGTTAGCAATATTTTTTGCAGTATGTGGTCTATTTGGTTTTTTAGGGGTCTTTACTGCTAACCAGTTTACCGAGACTTTTATGAGTGTTGTTGATCCTGGAACAACAATAATAGAGATGAGCGATGAGAATTGGAAATGGACAATAGGTCTTATACTGGCTGTGATTACCTCATTTGTGATTTTTGGTGGATTAACAAAAATTGCAAAAGTAGCTTCTGCTATAGTTCCGTTCATGGTTGCGGTATACCTAATAGCGGTTATTGCCGTAATGGCTATGAATTCCGGTCAAATATTGCCTGCTTTAAAAATGATATTCACTGAAGCTTGGAATTTTAAATCTTTAGCTACAGGCGGATTCTGGGGATTGGTAATTATTGGTGTTCGTAGGGCTATGTTTTCTAATGAAGCCGGTTTGGGTAGTGCGCCTATGTATCATGGGCAGTCTAAAAATGATGAGCCAATTCGTGAAGGTTTGGTGGCAATGTTAGGTCCGTTCATTGATACTATTTTAGTATGTACATTTACCGCTATTGTTATTATTTTGAGTGGTGCATATTTAGAAGATTCTAGCGGAATTGTAATGACCTTATCTGCATTTGAAAAAACCTTGTTCGGTTGGGGAGATGTTTTGTTGATGGTTATCGTGACCGCCTTTGCATTGTCTACCTTATTTACTTATTCATATTACGGAGTAAAGTCATTGTCCTTCTTGACAAATGCAAAAATCGGTAAGTTTTATAACTGGTATTTTGTAATTATGATTGTCTTTGCTGCAGTAGCATCACTAGAGCTGGTGAAGAATTTAATCGATTTGTCTTATGCTCTTATGGTGATACCCAATATGATTGCCGTACTTTTGTTGGCTCCAAAGGTAAATGTAGAATTGAAGAAATATATTTTAAAGTATAAAGATGGCAGATCATAAGGCAGGCTTCGTAAATATTATTGGTAATCCTAATGTTGGTAAATCAACGTTGATGAATGCTTTTGTGGGTGAAAAATTATCCATTATAACATCAAAAGCACAAACAACAAGGCACCGTATTTTAGGTATTGTAAATGGCGATGATTTTCAAGTGATCCTGTCAGATACCCCTGGTATCATTAAACCGGCATATCAGCTACAGAGCAGTATGATGGATTTTGTAAAATCTGCTTTTGAAGATGCCGATGTACTTTTGTACATGGTAGAGATAGGGGAGAAGGCGTTAAAGGATGAAGCTTTCTTTGAGAAAATAAAGAATAGTAAAATTCCGGTACTTTTGTTATTGAATAAAGTAGACACGGCTACACAAGAATTATTAGAGGAGCAGGTTCAATACTGGCAAGAAATGTTACCGAGTGTAGAGTTGCATCCAATTTCTGCATTATCTAATTTTAATGTAAAAGGCGTATTTGAACGTATTATAGAGTTGTTGCCTAAATCGCCGGCATATTATCCAAAAGACCAATTAACTGATAAACCAGAGCGTTTCTTTGTAAATGAGACTATTCGTGAGAAAATTCTTTTGAACTATAAAAAGGAAATTCCTTATGCGGTTGAAATAGAAACTGAAGAGTTTTTTGAAGATGAAGATATTATTAGAATGCGTGCCGTTATAATGGTAGAGCGCGATTCTCAAAAAGGTATTATCATTGGTCATAAAGGTTCGGCTTTGAAAAAAGTAGGGGTGGAGGCTAGAAAAGACTTGGAGAAATTCTTTGGTAAGCAAGTCCATATTGAGCTATACGTTAAGGTGAATAAAAACTGGCGTAGTAATGCTCGTCAATTAAAGCGTTTTGGGTATAATAAGTAGGTGAAAATAAATTTTTATTATACAAATTACTGTTTTTGTATGTGTGATAATTTTTAAATTAAATTATGACAGTTTTGAGAGGGTTAAGAATCAGTTGGTTGTCTATAATGACGATTATTTATTAGCTTATTTCATATTATTACTACCTCAAATTAAGATTAAATTCTGCTCTTTGGTTTAAATAGACTATTTTTGATTTATCGATAAAGTGTATTAAAACCCCGATGAAATGCAAAATGTAATAATTTTTGGTGCCTCTGGTCACGGTAGTGTTGTTTTAGATTGTCTAGAGAAAGAGGGGAAATATAATATTATCGGTTTTGTCGATTCTTTTAAGGAAAAAGGATTTAAGATTAACGGTTACCAAGTTTTGGGTAACGAGATTGACTTACCTTTTTTAATAAGTAGATACAATATTGATGGGGGCATTGTAGCTATCGGCGATAATTGGACAAGAAAAATAATTGTAGATAGAATTTTAAAAATCTCTCCAAATTTTAATTTTGTAAATACTGTACATCCAAAAGCTATTCTTGGAAAAGATATATTGATTGGTTGTGGAAATGTTTTTATGCCTGGGTCGATAGTCAATGCCAATTCTATTATTCATGATTTTTGTATCATAAATACCAATTCTTCTCTTGGTCATGATGGAATTATGGATTCATATTCAAGTTTGGCTCCATCGGTCTGTACTGGCGGTAGTCTAAAATTAGGGAGGTATTCTGCAATTAGTTTGGGTGTTAATATTGTAAATGGTGTTGAAATTGGGCAGCACTCTGTAATTGGGGCAGGCTCTCTTGTGGTTGATCATTTTGGAGATAATGTAATCGCCTACGGATCACCTGCGAGAATTGTCCGTAAAAGAACTGTTGGTGAACCATATTTGTCTACGCCTAAAAAGCAACAATTTTATAAATTGGAAAGCATTGATGATGTTGAATCAAATCTCTCTATTTAAGATATAGTGTAGTTGCCACTTTAAATATTACCTTTGCACCAAATTTAAGCTATGGGTGCTATTGTTGCCATTGTAGGGAGACCTAATGTAGGAAAATCAACATTTTTTAATAGATTAATTCAAAGACGCGAGGCTATTGTTGATGCCGTTAGCGGTGTTACTCGTGATCGCCATTATGGTAAGAGTGATTGGAACGGAAAAGAGTTTTCAATTATTGATACGGGCGGATACGTTGTAGGTAGTGACGATGTTTTTGAAAAGGAAATTGATAGGCAGGTAGAACTAGCTATTGAAGAAGCAGATGCCATTATATTTATGGTAGATGTGGAGACCGGGGTAACCGGTATGGATGAAGATGTTGCCAAACTTCTAAGACGCGTTAAAAAACCTGTTTTTTTAGCGGTCAATAAAGTGGATAATGCTAAGAGGGCAGAAGACGCCGTTGAGTTTTATTCTTTAGGTCTAGGTGAGTATTTTACCTTGTCGAGTATAAATGGTGGTGGATCAGGAGAGTTGCTAGATGCTTTGGTAGAGAAATTGCCAGATGTAGTAGAAGAAGAAAGTGATTTGCCAAGATTTGCTGTTGTAGGTAGACCTAATGCAGGTAAGTCTTCATTTATTAATGCGCTTATTGGAGAGGATAGGTACATAGTGACTGATATAGCAGGTACTACAAGAGATAGTATTGATACGAAGTATAATAGATTCGGGTTTGAATTTAATCTAGTAGATACCGCTGGTATACGTCGTAAGGCGAAAGTGAAAGAAGATTTAGAATTTTATTCTGTAATGCGTTCTGTAAGGGCGATTGAACATTGCGATGTTTGTATTTTAATGTTAGACGCTACTAGAGGTTTTGATGGTCAGGTAGAAAATATTTTCTGGCTAGCTCAACGTAATCATAAGGGGATAGTAATTCTTGTAAATAAGTGGGATTTAGTAGAGGATAAAGAGACCAATACAATAAAGGACTATACGGATAAAATTAAAAAAGCGATTGAGCCATTTACAGATGTGCCTATTCTTTTTGTTTCGGTTTTGACAAAACAACGTATTTTCAAGGCAATAGAAACTGCTGTGGAAGTATATAATAATCGTAATAAAAAGATAATTACCCGTAAGTTCAATGAAACAATGCTGCCGATTATTGAGAACTATCCGCCACCGGCATATAAAGGTAAATTTGTTAAAATTAAATTCTGTACGCAATTGCCTACTCCGTATCCGCAATTTGCTTTCTTCTGTAACTTACCACAATATGTGCGTGAGCCTTACAAGCGTTATCTAGAAAATAAAATAAGAGAAGAGTATGATTTCTCTGGAGTGCCTATTACGGTATTTATGAGAAAGAAGTAAGGTAATTTAAGGTTGAAGAAAAGATAATAGATTCTAATTTTCACTGAGTTGAAAAAAGATCTAATAATTCTGCGTAGCAGAATTATTAGATCTTTTTGATTAAACAACTAGAATATAATAAGCTTCTCTTGGTAAAGGATAGAGGGGTGGGTTTTACGATGATGAAGATTGTATCAAGTTCACAAACTGGGACCCATCCCTAGAGGGGAACGAATTCTGGCTTGAATTAAACATTTTAAATAGGGCAGGCTATGTAGTTTTTAGTGCAGTAAAACATCCGTCCATCAACAAACCTGCAATTGAAAACGTAAACCTCCCTTTCAAGGAGGGGAACATATTTTGACATGAATAAAATATTATAGATAAAGCAGTCTATGTAGTTCCTATTTTAACGAAACTCTCAATTACTAACAAAACCCGCAATCAAAAAAGTAATCTTCCCCTCTTTGGAGGGGATATAGGGGTGGGTAATATAATGTGTATGATTGTTGTTTAATTACATACAATAGACCCAAGCCTAATTGATGCTAGAAAGTGAATAGATGTAAGCGGAATTTTGTCCCTATGGATATTGAAAGTGAAATAATACGTTTAAAATAAGCTACCATCCACCAGAAGCGCCGCCGCCGCCAAAGCCGCCGCCGCCGAAACCTCCTCCGAATCCGCCACCGCCAAAGCTTCCGCCTCCGCCGCTACCGAATCCGCCACTAGAACCGCTAGAGCGCCCCATGTTGCTGAGAATAATCATATCCCACGGACTCAATCCTCCGCGTCTTCTGCCACCGTTGTTGTCGTTGTCATCATTTTTACGACTCCAAAGAATGAAAAGAATTACTACAAAAATGATAAATGGTAGAAAAGAAGAGAATGGAGTTCCGCCATTATCACCAAAAGTTCTGTCTTCATGAAATTCTCCATTTAATACTTGAAAAATTACATCAGACCCTTTATTTAGTCCGCCATAATAATCACCTACTCTAAATTCAGGTAGAATTACATTTTCAATAATTCGTTTAGAAAGGGCGTCTGTTAGTGAGCCTTCAACACCGTAGCCGGTGCTAATAGCTACTTTTCTGTCATTCTCGGCAAGTATTATAAGTATACCATTATCTTTTCCCTTTTGTCCAATACCCCATTTTTGCCCCCAGTTGGCACCCAGATAATTAATGTTCTCACCATTGGTACTTGCAATAATAGTAACTACGATCTGGGTAGAGGTACTGTCTGAGTAACGAACTAATTTTTGGCTTAAAGCTACCTTTTGCTGATCGGTCAAAAGATTGGTGTAATCGTAAACACTAGTTTGTAAAGCCGGTTTTTCGGGTATCTCAAATTGGCTCCATGACGGAGTGCACCAAAGAAAAAGAATTACAAGGCTAACCTTTAGATATCTCATTGCTTAGTTCATTGGTGTCATCTGATTGCCAAGGAAAATGACTTCTTAGTTCTTCACCAGCTTTTAAAACTCCGGCAACTAGTCCGTCTTTAAAAGCCCCCTTTTCAAAATGTGTTTGAATACTATTTCTAGTAGTTTGCCAAAAATCCTTGGGCACAACGTTGTCTATACCTTTATCGCCACAAATAACAAACTTCTTGTCGGTTACGGCTACGTAGATCAATACTCCGTTTTCTTGCTTGGTGTTATCCATTTTTAATAGATGGAAAACCTCTTTAGCGCGCTCGTAATAATCTTTTCGAGTATGCCCCTCAATATGTACCCTAATTTCGCCAGAAGTATTCTTTTCAGCCTTAAGAATAGCTTCTACTACCTCTTGCTCTTCTGTAGCCGATAAGAAATTTTCTACTCTAGACATAAGATGTTATTCGAAATCAAAATCTACATCAGGTGCATTTTCTGAGCCAGCATCTGCTTTGTAGTAGGCTAGTTCGCTAAAATTTAAAAAACCTGCCAAAATAGAATTCGGGAATTTTTTAATGTGTAGGTTGTATGGTTCAACAGTTGCATTGAATCTATCCCTGGCTACGTTAATTCTGTTTTCGGTACCTTCTAATTGCGATTGAAGTTCTAGAAAGTTTTGATTTGCTTTTAAGTCAGGATAGCGTTCTACCGTTACCAATAATTTACTTAACGCACCACTTAGCCCGCTTTGTGCTTGGTTGAATTGCGCTAATTGCTCTGGTGTAATGTTGGTAGGGTCAATATTGACTGAAGTTGCTTTTGCTCGTGCTTCAATAACATCTGTCAAAGTACCTCTTTCAAAATCTGCGGCGCCTTGTACTGTTTTTACAAGATTACCGATTAAATCGTTTCTACGTTGGTAGGTACTTTCTACATTGGCCCATGTTTTGGTAGATGTTTCTTTTAGTGCAACGGCAGTATTGTTGAAGCCAACGCCCCACTGGTAAAATCCAAATGCTATGACAACGATAACGATTAATGCGATTAGTCCTTTTTTCATAATGGTTGTGTTATAATTGGTCTTTAATTTTATTTAATTCAGCTTTAACACGTTCTAGTTTTTGAATGATATCAAAGTTAGAAAGCGTTTTCTGCTTTTCTTCTTTAAGGTGAATTTTGGCGCCATCAAGAGTAAAGCCTCTTTCTTTTACCAAATGATATATTAATTGAAGATTTTTAATGTCTTGGGGAGTAAATTTTCTATTTCCCTTTGCATTTTTTTTAGGTTGGAGCACATCAAACTCTTTCTCCCAAAAACGAATTAGTGAAGCGTTTACGCCAAAAGCACGGGCAACTTCACCAATGCCATAATATCTTTTTTCTGGAAGGTTTATCTGCATTAATCTAATGATTGATTTTCTTGATTAGCGAATTTCAACATATTTTCGAATTCTTCTGGTGATAAACTACCATAATAGAAATTCATTGGGTTGATTCTGTCATTGTCTTTCCATACTTCATAATGTAAGTGTGGCGCTTCTGATCTACCTGTGCTTCCTACAAAACCAATAAGATCACCTCTTTTTACTTTTTGACCTTTTTTGACATTGTACCGACTTAGGTGTGCATAAAGGCTTAAATACCCGTATCCGTGATCAATACGAATATGTTTTCCATATCCAGATGAATTGTTATCCGCTCTTATGATTTTACCATCGCCTGCAGCATATATAGGCGTGCCCTTTGGAGCGGTAAAATCCATACCATAATGCATTTTTCTGGCCTTGGTAAAAGGATCCGATCTCCACCCATAACCAGATGCCATACGTTTTAAATCCTCATTATTTATAGGCTGTATTGCAGGTATCGACATTAGTAATTTTTCTTTCTCTTCTGCCAGTTTCGTAATCTCATCTAATGATTTAGATTGTATGGCCATCTGTTTTTTAATGATATCAAGTCTCTTTGTAGTAGAAACGATCATTTCGGAATTATTGAAACCTTCTAAAGATTTATATCGGTTTATACCACCAAAACCTGCTTTACGCTGCTCGTCTGGTATAGGGTTGGCTTCAAAATATAAACGGTATATGTTATTGTCTCGATCTTCAATATTCCCTAGAACTTCTTCGATTTGTTCCATTTTCTTGTTCAATAACTCATACTGAAGCTCGTAATTTTTTACTTCCCGAGATAGGGAAAGTTCTCTTGGTGTATTGACTAAATTGGTGTTCAGAAGAAGAATTAACGCTAAAAAACCAAAAAGGCATGACCCCAAAATAAAGAAGGCTATATTTCTATAACGTTTAGATTTTTCGGGTTCTATTTTACGGTACGACAGCGTGTCTGGGTCGTAATAGTATTTTACCTTAGACATGAATGTTATTTATCCTATTTTTGTTTTTTCAATTATTAGGGAACAAACAAATATAAAGATAGTTTTATATAAACCGTTAAAATTTGTAAAAGCTTAGCATTTTAGATGAATTCCAAAGAGACAAGAACGCAATTTCTGAATTTTTTCAAAGGTAAAGAACACAAAATAGTGCCTTCTGCGCCAATGGTCATAAAAGATGACCCAACCCTGCTTTTTACAAATGCGGGTATGAACCAGTTTAAAGAATACTTTTTGGGCATCAGTCAGCCAAAGAGCTCTAGAGTGGTAGATACCCAAAAATGTTTACGTGTAAGCGGTAAGCATAATGATTTAGAGGAAGTAGGTAAAGATACTTACCACCATACCATGTTTGAGATGTTGGGTAATTGGAGTTTTGGTGATTATTTTAAGGAAGAAGCCATTACTTGGGCTTGGGAGTTATTGACGGAAGTGCTTAAAATTGACAAAGACAGTTTATATGTATCTGTTTTTGAGGGGAGTGACGATGCAGATCAATTGAAATTAGATACCGAAGCCTTTAATTTATGGAAGGGTATTGTGCCTGAAGATAGAATTATCATGGGCAATAAGAAGGATAATTTTTGGGAAATGGGCGATCAAGGTCCTTGCGGTCCATGTTCAGAAATTCATGTAGATATTCGTTCAAAAGAAGAAAAGGCAAAAGTTTCTGGAGCAAGTTTGGTAAATCAAGATCATCCGCAGGTAGTAGAGATTTGGAATCTTGTTTTTATGCAATATAACCGTAAGGCAGATGGTTCTTTAGAAAATTTACCGGCAAAGCACGTAGATACCGGTATGGGTTTTGAGCGCTTGTGTATGGTGTTACAGGGGGTGCAAAGTAATTACGATACTGATATTTTTACACCTCTAATTAGAGAAATAGAAACGATTACAGATTCTGACTATGGTAAGAATGAAGAAATTGATATAGCCATTCGCGTAATCAGTGATCATATACGTGCCGTAGCATTTTCAATTGCAGATGGTCAATTGCCAAGTAACACAGGTGCAGGTTATGTTATAAGAAGAATTTTAAGAAGATCGGTACGTTACGGTTTCACGTTTTTAAATACCAAAGAACCTTTTATGTACCGTTTGGTAAATGTGTTGACAGATTCTTTAGGCGATGCATACCCAGAATTAAAAGAGCAGAAACAGTTAATTGTAAATGTTATTAAAGAAGAAGAACATTCTTTTTTAAAGACCTTAGATCAAGGATTGTTGCTTTTAGATACGATTATAAAAAATACAAAAGGCAAAACGGTAGATGGTGGAAAAGCTTTTGAACTGTATGATACCTTCGGTTTTCCAATAGATTTAACTGCTTTGATCCTTAGTGAAAAAGGATATGAATTAGATGAAGCAGGTTTTGATGCGGCTATGCAGCAGCAAAAAAACAGATCAAAATCCGCATCATCTATATCTAAAGAAGATTGGGAAGTTTTGCAGGATGATAACGAACAGGAGTTTGTTGGTTATGATATGCTAGATGTAGAGGTGAAAATTACCAAATACCGTAAAGTAGTTTCTAAAAAAGACGGAACCCAGTTTCAGTTGGTATTCAATCTAACTCCGTTTTACGCAGAAGGTGGTGGTCAAGTAGGTGATAAAGGGTATTTAGAAGATACTCATGGTGATGTAGTATATATTACTGATACCAAGAAAGAGAATAATGAGATCATACATTTTGCTAAAAATTTACCAAAGCATTTAGGTGAAAGTTTTAAAGCGGTAGTAGATAAAAAGCAACGTAGTAGAACAGAGGCAAACCACACGGCAACGCATTTGTTGCATCAGGCGTTGAGAGAAGTGTTAGGTAAGCATGTAGAACAAAAAGGTTCTTCTGTGCATTCTAAGTATTTGAGATTCGATTTTTCTCACTTCTCTAAAATGACTCCAGTTGAATTACAAGAAGTGGAGAATTTTGTAAACGCCCGTATAGACGGACATCTAAAACTTCAAGAAGAAAGAAATGTGCCTATGAAAACGGCAATTGCTGATGGTGCAATGGCATTGTTTGGAGAAAAATATGGTGATGCCGTAAGAACAATTCGTTTTGGTCAATCTATAGAATTGTGTGGTGGTACCCATGTAAAGAACACAGGTGATATTTGGCAATTTAAAATAAAGTCTGAAGGTGCTGTAGCTGCAGGTATTAGAAGAATAGAAGCAATAACAGGTGATGCAGTTAAAGATCTACATGTAGATAATGATAAATTATTATCGAAAATAAAAGGAGTATTGGGTAATACTCAAGATCCTGTAAAATCAGTTTCAAGTCTTCAAGAAGAAAATAGCAGTCTTAAAAAGCAAGTAGCAGAACTGTTGAAAGACAAAGCGAAGAACTTAAAAGGAGATTTACTATCAGAGCTTAAAGAAGTAAACGGAGTACAGTTTTTAGCAAAGAAAATTGATTTAGACGCAGCCGGTATAAAGGACTTAAGTTTTGAAATGGGCAGTAATAAGGATAATTTGTTTTTGTTGTTCGGTACTGAGCAAAATGGTAAAGCATTATTGTCATGTTATATTTCTAAGGAATTGGTTGCATCTAAAGAATTAAATGCAGGCACAATTGTTCGTGAGCTTGGTAAGTATATTCAAGGAGGTGGCGGTGGTCAGCCCTTCTTTGCAACTGCAGGAGGTAAAAATCCTGGCGGTATTGATGAGGCATTGTCAAAGGCTGAAAGTTATTTGAAGTAGACGGTTTTTGATTTTTAAGAAGTTCAATGGTTAATAAACTTTAATAATATGAATCTCTTAACCGAAATACCTTTATCGAGAGCCCAAAATTCAATCGACTATTCAAGTCAGTTATTACTTTTAGGCTCTTGTTTTTCCGAAAATATAGGAGCAAAATTAGCATATTACAAATTTCAGGGATTACAGAATCCGTTTGGTATATTGTTTCATCCTTTGGCAATTGAAAAGCTGATTCAAAAGTCTGTGAATCAAGATTTATTTGCTGAAGAAGATGTTTTTCATGAGAATGAGCAATGGCATAGTTTTGATGCGCATTCTAGCTTAAGTAATCCCTCCAAAGAAGAAATAATTAAATGTTTAAATGATGCGTTAAATTCTACTGCTGCACAATTAAAAAAAGCCAGTCATATCATTATCACTTTAGGTACAGGGTGGGTGTATCGAAATAAATCTAGCAATCAAGTAGTCGCAAATTGCCATAAAGTACCGCAGTCTAATTTCACGAAAGAATTGTTAAGTGTCTATGAAGTAGTAGAAAGTTTAAAACGGACTATTGGTTTAATACAATCTGTAAATCCTTCAGCTCAATTTATTTTTACCGTTTCTCCTGTTCGGCATTTAAAAGGCGGGTTTGTAGAAAATCAATTAAGCAAATCGCACTTGATTTCTGCGATTCATAATGTATTGGATGAGGGTGAAATCTCTTATTTTCCAAGCTATGAATTAATGATGGATGAACTACGAGATTATCGCTTTTATACTAAGGATATGATTCACCCAAATGAGGTGGCGATAGATTATATCTGGGAGAAATTTGTTGAGGTGTGGATTGCACCAAATGTATCTACAACTATGAAGAAAATAGAGAAAATACAACAGGGTGTATCTCACAGGTCCTTCAATGAAAAATCTGTTCAGCATCAGAAATTTCTTTTGAAATTGAACGTGTTGAAATCAGAAATTCAGAAAGAATACCCTCATATTGAGTTTTAAATCAGATACGAATTTTGTCGAATTTTTCAAGGTTATAAAATGAGAATGTAGTTTTATAGTTATTTTTCAATTTGGATTGTCATTATGATTAAAAAAATAAGTTCCCTTGTTTTATGCATATTTAGTGTAATGATTGCGAATGCGCAGCTTCCGTTGGCAGAATTAGAAGCATTGCAAACATTATATAATGATACCGGAGGCCCTAATTGGATCAGTGAGACAGATGCGGATCCTACGAACGATTGGGATTTTGCTACTCCCTTAATAAATACCGATGTTACAAATTGGTTTGGGATTACCGTTATTGGAGGTCATGTTACGCAATTAGATTTGGATGTAAATACTAATACCGGTAATAATTTAATAGGCACAATACCAGATGAAATTGGAGATTTAGAGTTTTTGGTTGATTTGGATCTTTCTGATCAATCTGGTCTCACAGGCACTATTCCTAACAGTATTGGAACGCTTCTAGATTTGGAATTTTTGCTTTTGAACGGTAATGAATTGTCAGGTAGTATACCTGTAGAACTAGGTAATTTGAGCAAACTAGAAACTTTATGGCTAAGCTCAAATAACTTAAGCGGCACAATTCCTCCTGAACTTGGTGACTTAGCGAGTTTAGAATCTTTAACACTATCTGGTAATCAACTCACGGGTAACATACCTGTAGAATTGGGCAATTTAAGTAATTTAGTAACACTTTGGCTCTCTGCAAATGAACTCATTGGGGAAATTCCTGCTGAATTAAGTTTACTTGTGAATTTAACTCAATTGCTCATAGGTGCAAATAACCTTACAGGTGAAATTCCTGAAAGCATTTACGACTTAATTAACTTGCAAATTTTGTCCTTATCACATAATCAGTTGGAAGGAGCTATTTCTCCATTGGTTGAAAATTTAGTGTCTTTAGAGTCTTTAATACTTCGTGATAACCAATTTCAGGGTGATTTACCTGAGGAAATTGGGAATTTGACTGCGTTATTAACATTATGGCTAGGTCAAAATAACTTTACGGGAACAATACCCGATTCTTTCTCTGGTCTAGTAAATTTAGGGTCATTTGAAATTAATGATAATAACATAGAAGGTGTTTTGCCTGCGAGCTTAGTAAACTGGACCAATCTGAGTGGTTTTGATATTTATAATAATAATATTGAGGGGGATATACCAAGTTTTGTTTTTTTAAATGAGGGTACATTTAGAATTTATGGTAATCGTTTTCAATTTGGTGATTTTGAAGTCGAATTTAATTACTACAACGGCTTCAATAATTTTGTTGATACCCCACAGGCTTCAGTGAATGATATTGAGAATTTAACTGGATGTGTTGATGGCTCTATTACATTAAGTACTACGGTTAGCGGTAGTGCAAATGTATATCAATGGTTTAAAAACGGTGTTGCAGTACCGAATTCAAATATGCCAGATTTAGTATTAACGAATCTTCAAGTGGCGGATACGGGCGTTTATACTTGTGAAATTAGTAGTACTATTGTTACAGATTTAATCTTGGAAAGAAACCCAATAACATTGAATGTAGATAGTAATGGACCTATTGCTAATAAAGTAGATGATATAGTCATTTGTGATACTGATACAGATGGGTTTGCAACATTTGATCTAGATTTTGTAGCCATAGAATCACAAGTAGTAGGAAGTCAAAATGGGTTGACCGTTTCTTATTTTGATGCCTCAGGAAATACAATCACGTTAACCGATTCATATACCAATACTACAGCAAACCAACAAGATATTACGGTTAGGGTTGAAGCAGGGTCAACTTGTTTTGATGAAATTGTTTTTAGTCTTATTGTAAATTCTTTAGTTGTTGCAGATGTATTAGCAGATGTAGAGGAGTGTAGTGTATATGTGCTGCCAACGTTAAGTTCTGGTAATGATTATTATACTGCTACAGGTGGTACAGGGTCATTACTAAATGCAGGTGATGAGATTACCGAATCGCAAATAATATACGTGTATGCAGAAAGTACTTCGGGAGCGGGAGATTGTTTTGATGAAAGTAGTTTTTCAGTCAATATTACTGAGGTTTTAGTTTCTGAATTCGAAGACGTTATTGCTTGCCAAACATATACTTTACCGATACTACCTGATGGGCAAGATTATTATAGTGAAGCAGATGGTAATGGAGCCATTTTGTTGGCTGGTGATGAAATTTCAGCATCAACGACCGTTTATGTATTTGCAGAAGAAAATGGTTGTTTTAATCAGTCTAGATTTACCATAAATATAGATTCTGTTGCATGTCAAGGTGTAGAGTCCTTGGGTCTACCTAAGTTTTTTACACCAAATAGCGATTCTTATTTTGATGTTTGGGATACATCAAAACTATCAGGTACAGGTAATATAGATATATTTATTTATGATCGTTACGGTAAGCTCTTAAAGCAGCTAAATCCTAATACTTCTAATAGCTCTTGGGATGGTATGTACAATGGTAAACAAATGCCATCAAATGATTATTGGTTCAAATACCTGAATTACGATACGGGAATACACCTTTCGGGTCATTTTTCGTTAAAACGATAGGCTATTTATTCGTTTGTTCCTTAAATTCGAATACATTGTTTTTTTATGAAAAAGATATTTTTAGGCTTAGTAATAGGAGCAACATTATTGTTTGCCTTTCAAACTTGTCAAGATGATAAACAAGATAAATCTATTCTTGAAGAAAATTCTATGCTTATACAACAAGAAATTGCTAATGTTTCTAAATTGGTGGTAACAGAAGGGCATTTTTCTGAGGTGTATAATTACAAAGATTCTAAAGAGCTTTTTGGTCCGTTATTACGTGCGGAGAAAAAGGCTTTAGTGGTGGTAAATGCAGATGTTACCGTCGCTTATGATCTAAGTAAGATTGACTTTGAGGTTGATGAAGCAACTAGAACGGTAAAAATTAATAGCATACCAGAAGCAGAAATTAACCTGAATCCAGATTTTGAATACTACGACGTCACCGCAGATTATTTAAACCAGTTTGATGCGGCCGATTATAATAAAATCAAAAAAACGGTAAAAGCTTCTTTAATGAAAAAGGTAGAAGCTTCAGCTTTACGTATAAATTCGGAAAACAGACTTATTAGCGAATTACAAAAGTTCTATATTCTAACCAATTCTATGGGATGGCGATTAGCATATAAAGAGCAAACCATAGAATCTTTAGAAGGATTGCAATCCATTAAACCAGAGATTTTGCCGTAGCTAATTCTAGTCCGTCATCAATTAATTGTCCTAATTTAGGTTGGTCTAGCTTAATGTTTTTAAGATGTATTTTAATATTTTCCACTAATACTTTTTCATTACTTAAAATTGCCAGTTCATATATTTCAATGGGCAGTAACCACTCTTTTGGGTATTTTTCTTGTATCGTCTCAAAAACCTTTGTTCTAGAGATAATGGTGTTATTGCCCTCTCTAAAATCTCTAATAAGCTTGTAATATGATTCTAATTCTGAATATGAACTGTCATACTTGTTTTGGTTTCTTGTACTCAACGAATGATCTAATAGGTCAAAACTTTTCAAATCTGCAGGACCATGGTAGGCAGAAACAATTTCTTCACCAATAGCCATGTTGTAGAGTTCTTCATTAGACTCAAAAAGTATATTTCCTTTGTGCGTTACTTTACAATTCTCAAAAGTGATTAGAATAATACGACCTTTAAGATTTCGTGTACCTGTTACTATTTTACCGGTTACATTAATACCACCGGTAAAATCAAGCGAAACTATTTCACCTTCATAAATCTTATACGCTTTAAGATCACGAGGGCTCATATCTTCAATGGGAATATTAATACCCTTGAGCCTACCGATAGGAGAACCAAAACCCGTTTCATGCTGATTGATGTCTTGCCCAACCAATTCTTTTTCTCTGTATGCCAAGGCAGATTTGCCTTTCGTTTGAAAGTAAATAGGTTTGCCATCATGAGAAATTAATGATTCGAAATTACCGGAAACTTGTAAGCCGGTACTTAATTCAATTGTACCTAATTCTTTAGAATCGATAAGTTTTTGTAAACCTGATAATCCTCCTCTTCTCAATGCCATGGTATTGGCAAAATCTTCAAGTACCTGACTTAAAAAAGCAAAATCTGGGGTAACAAAGAGTTGGGGCTGTTTTTTTGTAATATCAAAAGATGTTTTTGCCGCTTCTATGGAATAAGGAAGTTTTTTGACATTGTCTGTCATGCACCACTGACTTTCACCTATAGAAGATAATAGTCCAGCCCCATAAATTTTAGGATCTTCAAGGGTGCCTATAAGTCCGTATTCAACCGTCCACCAATGCAAATTTCTTATGAGAGCCATTTCACTAGGTTTGCCCATGTTGTCTTGAAGAAATTCTATATGCATCTCGGCTTTTTCAATTTCATCTATTGGCGTTCCTTTAGCCTCTTTGATAATGGACAAATGCCGAACAGCTTCATAAAGCTCAAAATCTTTAGCGCTAGATATTGCTTTACAACCAATTTCTCCAAAACGTCTTAAATATGCAGCATATTCAGGGTTGGCAATAATAGGTGCATGACCTGCACCTTCATGTATAATGTCTGGGGCAGGGGTGTAGGCAATGTTTTCTAATTGACGTATGTCTGAAGCAATTACCAGTACGTTGTACGCCTGAAATTCCATAAAGGCAGCAGGAGGAATAAAACCGTCAACCGCAACAGCAGCCCATCCTAAATCCTGAAGAATACGGTTCATTCCGTACATGTTGGGAATGTTGTCAATAGAAATTCCGGTTTTACGTAATCCTTCTAAATATGATTTATGAGCCACTTTACTTAAATAGTCAACATTTTTGCGCATTACATAACGCCATATCGCCTGGTTAATAGGTGTGTAGTCCTCGTAATTTTGAGGTTTAATGTACTGTCTTAAATGTTTTGGAAGCTTATCTAAAATAGGATTGCTTTCATATTCAGAAGTTTTCATACCATTAATTTTCTGTGACACACTCATATTATTTCTACTAAATATATAATTTACAGACCAATTAATTGTTAATTTTAACTAAATTAGGAAATAAGACTTTTAAGTAATCATTTTTCGGGAATTAGTGCTTTTTAAGTGTTGTTAGTGATTATAAAACAGGAAAAAGTTATGATGGAAAAATTAGATGATATAGATAGGGCGATATTAAGAATATTAGAGAAAGATGCTAAAACGGTAGCCAAGTCTATTGCAGAACAATTGGGTTTGACCAAAACACCCGTTTATGAACGTATTAAAAGATTGGAGCATGAAGGGTTTATCAAGAACTATGTAGCTATCTTAAATAAAGATAAAATTGAAGAAAGTATAACCGTTTTCAGTTTTGTTTCTTTAGAAGCGCAAAAAGGAGCAATGATGGATGATTTCTTTGAGCAGGTTATGAAATACCCAGAGGTGGTAGAATGTTTTGTAGTGGGTGGTGAA
>NZ_JBDVOT010000240.1:0-41619 GCF_039968975.1 Maribacter sp.
AACCAGCGTAGCGGAATAGACGAGCAGCAAATGCAAAGTCTGTTACATTTAATTCAGAATAAATCTACGAATTACAAGCAAACATTTTTGGTAGGTGTCGGTGATCAGTTGTTACCTATTAAAACTGCCGATATCGCCTATTTTTATATAGATACGGGGCTTGTTAAAGCTGTAACGGTACAAGAGCGTTTTTATGTGTTAGACATAAAATTAGAAGATATAGAAGAAGCTCTGGATCCTCAGCTATTCTACAGGGCCAATAGACAGTTTATAGTGCGTAGGGAAGCCATTACCGCTATTAAATTACATTTTAACAGTAAGTTGCTGGTAGATGTTCATCCACCGTGTAATGAACGTATTGTGGTGAGTAAGGCAAAGGCATCAGATTTTAAAAATTGGGTGGGAGCCTAGTCCTAACGTAGTTATGGTATGGTACTGATTTCATTCAATTTCCATTTACCGTCTTTATCCTTAAAAAAAGTAAAACTGTGCTGACCACCTTCAAAATCTAATGTAGGTGGTGTAGTCGTTACTAGAATATGAGCAAAGATGCTATTATTGCCTTCATCTTTCATTACTATAGTTTCATTTTTCTGAAGGACTTTTATGAATTCAGGTTTAAATTGGATATTATAATCATTGGCTACAAAACTATCTATAGGAATGTTGATGAGGTCATCATAAATTTTGTCATACCAAAGCGAATCCTGTTCTCTTAAAATGTTCATTTGCTCAGATTCAAATGGTGTATTTTCTAAACAGTCATAACAACGTATCGTTTTGTAGGATGCTTTTTTAAAAGCCAATGTGTCATTGTTCTCTAAGATATTCAGGAATTGAGACCACATTTTTGAATCTTCATTATTGGGAAGTTGCTTTTTTTGTTTACATGAGATGGAAAAGATCAGAAGTAGAAAAACAAATAAGTTAAGCGTTAATTTCATAAAATATTTTTTTGCTAAAACATGTAACATTTTGCATAAAAATGAAACTTATAGTTAAGTATGATTATCAAAATAGTCAAAAACATGCAAAAAGTAAAGACATCTTATTATTGGTATATAGTAGTATTATTAATAGCGATTATGTTAGGTGTCGGGTATTTTTTTGAGCTAGGAGAGTCATTTGGAGCCGCATTGGCGTAATTTATAAAAACATTTACTATTAAATATTTGAAATACTTTTTACTCATTATTGGAATATTAGGCTTAGCGGCAACACTCTTAAATGTCTTTTATTTTAAAGATACATCAAGCAGTAATTTTGGAAGCTTCATTGGTTGTATATACCTTATTTGGGTCTCTTTCAGATTCGAAAAAATGATTACATGGCTTAATTCAAAAACGAAAAGTGTTTAGCGTAATGCGCGGCACGCCTAGCGCTAAATACAACACGAAAAATGCTCAGTGATTTTAAGAACAAAACAAGAACTACCAAAGTGTATAAGGCAAGCGAAGAGCGTATAGCGAATATCGCGCAGCAAAAATCCGCTAACCCACTAGCAAACTAGTTCACTAACTAACCGACTAATCATCAATCTCCGCATCCGGTAAATCAAGAATAGTCGAAGTAGATAAGGCGTTACCAGCAATCCCTTTAATAGAGCCAAAGAGCACGTTTATATTTTCTTGAACACCCCAAATTTGCTTCTCGCGAACTGCAAAATTCTTGTAGGCCGCTTTCTTTTCGTAATTCAATTGCTTAATCATAGAATCATAATTTTCTATAATTCTATTGATATTTTGTACAAACTCGTTACTGGTTAGGTAAGAATAGAGCAGCTCCATCTTATCGCCTTTGTTTTCGTCAGATGATTTTATAGATTGTGTTTTTAAAAGTAGTTCACGAAGAACGAGCGATACACTTTTCACCTCATTGAATCCGCAGATCCACACGCCATTTTTCTCACCAAAGCGATCCATATCTGACGGAAAAGTCTCCGTTACAATTACTGCAATATCAGCCTTACAATTGATCTGGTCTTGCTTAAGTTTATTGATCCAATCGTTAGAGAAGTTTTTGGTACGCTTACTTTCATAAACGATAGAACCACAAGTCTGCTGAAGAGAGTTGATTACCGTTTGTATACAATCTGCACCACGAATACCCTTGCCAACCTCATCAATATTATCAAAAGGGTAGGTATTACGTAGCAATTCTTCAAGAGCTAATTCTTGTATTTCGCCCTGCATTTGCATAGAACCCTGTTCTGCCTTGCGTTTCATTTCATCAATCAACTTCTTTTGGTCGTCAAGTTGCTTTTGGTATTCTTTTTCTTTTAAAGCCATAGCCTCACGCTCTTTTGCCTTTGCCTTTTCTTCAATGACAGATTGTTTCTCTAACAGCTCTTTTTGCACGTTCATTTTAAGCTCTTCAGCTTTTTCTTTTAATTCGTTCTCACGTTTTAAAAGGTCTATTTCTTGTGCGCGCAAGGTTCTGTTTTCCTCTTTCTTTTTTTCGTTCTCCTGTTGTAGGGCACGTAGCTGTTGCTCAAAAGATTCGTTGGTCTGCTTTTGTATTTTTTCAGATTCTTTGGCAATACGTTGCGCTAGCTTCTCTTTAAAAAGCTCGTTCTCTTTTTCTTTCTTCTTCTCAAATTCTTCAACCTCAACTTCAAGTTTTCTACGTTCCTTATTGAATATTTCTGCCTGCTCAGCTACCTTACGTTCGTATTCAGCCTTAAAATGCGCTTGCATTTTACCAGAAAGTGCCTCTTCAACATCAAACTCATGAGCACAATTGGGGCATTTAATCTTATCTACCATTTTCAAATATCATTTGTAACTATAAAAATACAGAACCCAAATATGGCAAACAATCTTTGAGCGATAATCGCTATATAAAATATGCTTGACTATTTCTGTGAACTGACAATTGTCATAGAATAAAAAGCCGTTAGAATTTATTTTTACATCAAATTAAATGACCAACTTATGACGTTATTAAATCTTCCTTTGGTGAACTGGGGGCACGGTGTTATTTTAATTGCCATTTTTGCGGCAGTTTGTCTTGGGCTAGTACTTGTGGTATATAGTTTAATGAAAAACGACAAGAAGAAGCAAGAGTAGTATTTCTAAACTACTTATTGGTATAACACATACCTTGGTGGCGTTAGGCCCTTTAGGCGCATGGCAACTAACATTTGCCCTCTGTGGTGCGTAATATGATCTGCCAAAAGCATACATATTTGTCTTTTAGAGCGGTCTAGCCCAAAATAATCTAAATGATCATCTAGTTTGTTGGTATCAAACTCTTGCAGCAGTGCTATAGCTTCGCCAAAAGTTTGGTCTATTCTTGCCATCATTTCAGCTTTAGTTTTATTCGCAGGTTTAAAAATGGTGTCCGTCTGGTACACTCGTGCCTCACGATCGCCTAAAAGTGATTGGCTGTGCCAGTCTAAAGCAAAACCAATATGCATTAAATTTTCGGAGAAGCATAAAGACTCGGGCGTAACCTTATAATCATAATGTTCTTCTGGCATCATTTCGGCAACCAATTGTAAGTACTTATTGGAGTTCTCTAATCGCTCTACAAAATCCGATAGAAATTTATCCTCTTGGGCTAAAAGAGGGGTAATTGTCATTAAGATGAAATAGGTGAAAATAAAGCGTTTTTTCATTTGATTTTTTTGATTGATGAATAACTAATTTACCAGCCATTTGGCAATGGGTCAAGTAATTGAACAATGGGTGATGGCAAGGCATCTCCCGGCAGTTTATTTAGAATATTGGCAAATTCACGTTCCTTGAAGCCAAGTGCGGCATTCCAATACAACTCGTTGGCTCTACTGGTGCTGACAGGTTTAACTTGTTCACCTGGCCATTCTTCTTCACCGATAATAAAAGGAGTAATGTAATCAATAGCTAGCCGTATGCTACGACCCTCTGTACTGCGATAAGTAAATAAATCATAGTCTAGGTGGCGACCTAAGCGGGCAACGCCCGTAAGTGCACGGGCACCGTATACACTATAGCTTAATGCATTGGTGCGGATAAGTTCCTGTGGCTGGCGACCATCAATGAAGACCTGCCCAAAAATACGTGCGGGCATAAGGTCTAGGTGATTGCGTGCAATTTCGGGTTTTTCACCATAGAGCGAATAGAGAATTAAATGATAATTATACCAAGCACCATGGTTGTTGGGCTGCATAGCCTCCTCTATTCCTTCCGGACTTTCCACCATCCAAGTCGCTAATTCACCAAACCAACTTCGTAGGTCTTTTTGGTCTTTTTCTGTCCAGCCAGAATAGTCTTCAAGTAAAATTGCGCAATCAACGACCCAATCCATTCTATTAGATTCTAGAATACCTCCACTACTATTATAATCATGACCACGGCGCTTTTGACCGAAACGGAAATTAGGGTTCATTCTAGTTTCAGGATCAAGATACCAGGCACGAATTTGCTGTACGGCACGTTGTGCATAACGTTCATCGCCCGTGAAATACCAAGCAGGAACCAACGAACTAACCGCTCTGCCCATAGCCTCGAGTCTAGAAACATCAGAAGTGCGACGATCAGGATTTGTAACCCCGTCACGCCAAATGTACGGACCATCAGGATTTTCAGCATCTGGCCACCAATATGGGCTATAGCTAAAGTAGTCGTGTGCATCGCCACTAGGTGGTAACGCACCTTCGGCAAAAACGTTGACAATGGGTTGTTCAAGTGCAGCATCAGCTTTTTCAACGATTATTTTTAAGGCGGCAACCAAATCTGAATTGCCCGCTGCAAGTTCTTTTTTTATTCTTGATAGTTGATCCCCTTGTCCAATGAGTAGAGCAGGGGTGGTATTGGTTTTAATGTCTTGGGCAAAAGCGAATGTTGTACATAGAATGCATACTAATGACAGAGAAAGGTAATGCAACCGTTGTTTTAGCAGAGAGTTCATGATGTAAAATTTTATAGCAAGTTTAAAATGAAAAGTGAGGTTAATAATCTAATTTGATTTTCATTGAAACTTGATGTTTATAGTGTATGCTAAAAATGCTATTAATGCATAGAAATAGCAATTTTCAATATGATGTTATTGAAAATAGTGATAATTGCTATCATATTGCTAGAAAATGGAGTGAAATTGTTTAGTGGGTCTGTTGCGGTGGATAGGTTTTTCGGGATAGGTTTGAAATTTGTGGTTAAGCTTTTTTCTCGTTCTTCTTGAGTCAATGTCCAAGTATTGATGACTTTTTGTTCTAGTCTATTTTCGGTAGTAGGTGTCACTAACTCCACTTCAACAATACTATCGGTTGGGAATTTGTATTTAGCGGATTCTATTAAATACCCATTTACATAAATGCTATTGCTCTCTTCTCAACCATTGATCAAACGCTACTAATCTATCATTGTTTACGGCTAACCATTTCAGGGCATCTTCATTTTTACTTTGGCTAATGTATTGGCAATAGGTTTCTAAATGCTCGCTTTTAGCTAAATCATAAAAAAAGGGAATGTAGAAAGTCCACCAAATTTCTTTGTTGTTATCATCCTTTAATTCTCCTAGTATCTTAAAGAATGATTCTGTGTTTTTTAAGAACATTTCTTCATCAGTTTTGTCTTTGTTCTCTTCTAAGGATCTTGAAGCTTCTAACATAGAAATCATTAATTCTGTGGAACTAAATTGTTTGTCGTTGTTCATGTTCAACAAAATATTAATGTTATTGGGTTTTTCAGAGTCTCGGGTGACATTTCCTCCAAAATTATCTTGAAGATTTCCAAATGCAATTTTTGACCTTTCACTATCTGGTTCTAGAAATAGAAAATAATGTGATGCTAGTAAGGTTTGAACCGTATTACCTTTTTGATTATGAATGTATGAGAGTATCAAATGACTACTTGAATGATTAGGATTTAGTTCAATTGCCTTAAGTAGTTGCTCTTCTGCTTTATCTAAATCATTAAGCTTGTAGTGGTTTATACCTAAATTAAAATGAAGCAAATAATGGATACGTTTTTGTTTGATTGCTTTTTCAAAAAGCTTGATTGACTCTTTTGTTTTACCTAACATATCTAAAGATGACCCTTTTGTTAGAGTGGCCTCTAACAAATAATCTTCCTTTTGCTTTAGAACAAAATCTGAGTACTTGACAGCTTCTTCATAATTCCCTTTTGAGAAGTAGCTCAAAGACATTTCATAATGAGTTAGAGTAGATTTTGGGTCTACATCAAGCGCTTTAGAATAAGAAGCAATGGCATTGTCATAATCTCCATTATCATGATGTTCAATACCTTCTTTTACATAGTCTTCTAGGTTATTTTGAGAAAAAAGAGATAGAAAAGAAAATAAAAATAGGGTTGTTATGGTTGATTGTCTCATGGTTTATTACGTGTTCTAAGCACCCAATTTAGCAAACTCAAATCGAATAAAACATTAAAAAGGATTTTCGTAAATAGGCTAGAATTAGCAATGGGGTATATACATTGTTACCATACGCTTTTTATTCAATATAATTATTGTATCTATCAGCAAACTCTTTCGAGTACTCCTCATTACTAAAAAGAAAAACTTCAAAAACTCCGGTATTACTTTTAAAAGTTAACTCTCCATATCGTGCTAATGGGATTTTATAATTATCCTTAAATCTTCTATCGGGTGTTCCGTCTTTGTTTACTTTTGCCCAGGTTTCTCCAACTATTTTACTGTCCTTAGGTATTTTTTCAGTTTCGAGAAAGTTCATTGATTCAAAGGTTAAATTTAATTTGTCAATTTCAATGAGTCCAAAATTTTCCTTGTTATCAAATAGCGCAGCAAAACCTGGATAAATGTAAATATTACTGCCATTTTGATTTTGAAAACACATAGCCTCATAAACCGAATTTAAAAATGGTATTTTCTGATAGCTTACTTTTGTGGGCTTACGTTCTATGCTTCTGTTAGCAGAAGACCGATTGTCATCATTTGGAACTGCGTTAGTCATATCCCAAATGATGGAAGAATTTAATAAATTGTCAAATGCAAGTTTTAGTTTCAAATATTTTTCATCGAGGACTCTATCCATATCAATTTCTATATCAATATGGCATTCTGTAACTTGTTTTTTTAAATTGACTAAATATTCCTTTTTCTCAAGATAATCTTTATCGAACCATTTAATTAAAAAACCAATTAAAAAAACTTTTGAAATTATTCTTAAAGTATTTGAATTTTTAACCTTTTTTTCAAGTTGTGAAATCTCTTTTTTAATTGCAACCATTTCTTTATTAGCAGCAACTAATGTTTCTTTCAATTCCAATAAACCCTGTGTAGTAACTTCAGAAGCATTTTTACTTTTTATTTCTCCTCTCAAATTTTCTGGAAGGAAATAGTTTTCGGTTTGTTGTGTTTCTGGTGGAAAGTCTACGGATTTTTGATTTTTTGAATCCCAGGCAGTAATTTTTTTCCTGTCATAAATTCCAGTTCCGGGAATTCCAGTATTCAAATAAGCTCCGTCCTTATTAAGATTAACATTAAATCCTTTAATTCCCAAAGTAGTGCTAATTCCGCTCGCACTAAAGTTTACATAGAAACCCGGAAATAATTTTTGTCTTCTTCTAAATTTTAACCCCATTGTTGTTTGGTCATATTGGTGCTAACGATTGTGTATATACACAATTACACATATTTCGGGTATATGTAGTGGTTTTTAAATTAGTTTCTGCTAAAGTGGTAGGGGGAGTGTACTTTGCTTGGTACTGCAATATAAAGAAGATACGGTATATTTTCTTACGGGTTTCCGTAAAACTATCAGAAAAATATATGGGGTGTAAAGAGAATATAACGAGCTGCGTTTGTAGTTAGAACGAGTACACCGTAGCACCCACCCCTTAACCCCCCTCGCAAGAGGGGAGAATTGCGTTTTTATTTGCGAATTTATGGTTTGTTGGGAGCTTCTGTTTCTATAATAACTATTTCTTCTTATTTGTCTAAAAAGCTAAATAAAAGTCACTATCTGTTCCCCTCTTGGGAGGGGCTAGGGTGGGTATTTTGGATTTTGGTAAGTTGGGAGATGGTGACAAACGAGTTCTCGATACAAATTTTCTCATTCTTCGAAAATTCACTCGAAGTGACAATATTATTTAGAACGAATGGGCTAACATATATTGAATTGAATACGCATTGTCAGTTCGAGTGGTTTTAAGTTGTAATGTAATGGAAACTTAAAATTGTATCGAGAACTCTTTGGTACACGAATGTTTCTTGATACAAATTCCTCGTACCTCGTAGTTCACTCGAAGTGACAATATTACTTAGAATGAAAGGACTAACATTTATTGAATTGAATACGTATTGTCAGTTCCAGTGGTTTTATGTTGTAATGCAATGGAAACTTAAAATTGTATCGAGAACCCTTTGGTACACGAATGTTTCTCGATACAAACTTCTTGTACCTCGTAGTTCACTCGAAGTGACAATATTATTTATAACGAACAAGCTAACAAAAGCTGAATGTAGAACGCCTTATTCTATAATCTCATAATCTATACTCAGCTTTCGTAAAGCTCTTAAAGCTGAACCAGAATTTTTATCGCTTACTTCAATATCTACTGCATCACCTTCTAAAAGAATATCTGTAAGCTCATTGGCAAGCGAATCGCTAACATTAGATGATAATTCTGCAATACAATTAGCTATCGCTCTTCTATCTGGTCTTTGGGCATCACATGACAATAAATTGATTTTCATAAGGGTAATTTATACATGCAAGATACCAGTGTTGGGTGAGGTAAAGGGTATAGGTCTGCAATTATTAAATTTTAGTCACTATCTGTTTCTTTATTTGGTTAACACACCGAAAAAGATTGTTTTGATAAAATTGCGTTGCGGTAAATTCATGATTTTCGTTTTTTTTAGAATTAAAATTCTAAGCCATATGTTACTTTTCGTTTTTATATACCACACCACCTTTCATTACAAACTTTACATGTTCTAAAGTGGATATATCTTTAATAGGATTGGCGTCTACTGCAATAATATCTGCTAGTAACCCTTGTTTTAGCTCACCACGATCGGTAAGTTCTAACATTGCTGCACTATTAGTGGTAGCTGTTTGTATAGCTTCCATAGAATTCATGCCACACTCCATTAATGCCGCGAATTCAATAGCATTTTTTCCATGAGGGATTATAGGAGTATCTGTACCAAAGGCAATTTTTACATTAGCTTTTATAGCATTCTTCAGGTTTTGCTTGGCAATAGGCATTACATATTCAGCTTTACCGGCCATGACGGGGTCCATTTTGTCTATCATAGGTTCAATGATAGTGGCTAGACCCCTTGTAGGAACTAAATACACCCCTTTTTCTTTCATTAACTGAATACCTTCATCATCAATAATAGATCCGTGCTCAATAGAGTATACACCAGCTCTTATTGCCTCTTTAATGCCTTCTGTTCCATGTGCGTGGGCGGCAACGTTAATATGATGTCTAGAAGCTTCATCCACAATGGTCTTCATTTCTTCATTGCTTAATTGTTGTGCGCCAATAGCATCTTCCATAGACAATACACCAGCAGTAGCGTGCATTTTAATAAATTTAGCCCCATGCTTAATTTGATAGCGTACCGCTTCGATAGCATCATATTTTCCATTGATGATTCCGTCATTAGGCCCAACGGTAACTAATCCTTCGGCTAGTCCTAAAGAAATGTCACCATGCCCGCCATTAATAGAAATCATATGTCCCGATGGAATGATTCTCGGTGCAGCTATCATTCCATTGTCAGAAGCTTCGGAAACTGCAACATCTATAAGCTCTGGTGTAATATGCAGCTGCCCTATACTTCTTATGGTGGTGAAACCGGCCATTAATGTTTTTTCAGCATTCACGATTGCCCTTACGGTACCTTGACTGGCACTTTCTTTATAGACATAGTCCCAGTTCCCTCTAAAATCGCCATCTAAATGAACGTGCATATCCATAAGGCCGGGTAATAAGATTTTACCTGTTAGGTCTACAGTTTCTAGATTGTTAGGCAATGTCTTAGGGTTGATGGATTTTATAGTTCCGTTTTCGATGAGAAGATTAGCTGGAGAGATTAATTTACCAGTTCTAACATTTAAGTACGAATCTGCCTTAATCAATTTGGATTGGGCGTGAATGGATATTGTAGAAATAAACAGTAGTGCTAATAGTATGAGATTTTTCATTTAATAATGGTTGGATTTTAATGGTCTTTATTCAGTTGGATTATATTACATGAAATTAGTGAAAATAAGTGGTATACGTTTTTGTTTTTATTTAAGAAGTACGGTTTTGTTATTATCCAGCGGATCACCCCTCAATCCCCTCCCGGGAGGGAGTTTTTTTATTATTGGTCGTTTGAAGGATTGGTTTTTGTACGAGTTATTTGTTTTTATTATCTAAAAGTTTAATCAAAGTGAGGGTCTTTTTCCCTCTTGGGAGGGGCTAGGGGTTGGTAACTAGAGTACGCATGTTTGATGCTAGCAACTGTACCCGGCAAAACTAAAAAACCGCTTTAAAGAAATCTCTTTAAAGCGGTTTTAGTATTAGAAAATATTTTCAAGCTATACGAATAGTAGTATAATAGTCAACACTATGCCGCCTAATGAAAAATATAACCCTTTTTTAAACACTGTAGTTTTTGGCATAAACATCCAAAAAGAGGAGACTACGAAAAACAGCAATGATAGTCCGAAAAATATATTCAGAAAATATACGGGACTATTCGTTGTTGCTTTATGAAGGTGTTCCATTTTATCTAAAATAAAAGGAAGTTCCATTTTTTTTATAGTCGCCATGCCTGTAGCAGTGTTGTACTGACCTTGTTTAAAGTAAACAATATCGCCCTCTGTCTTTTCGGGTTTTACGCCTCCTTTAATACGTAGTGCGCCACTAAGTTCAGCAGTTTTTAAATTTGGTTGTAACTGACGTTCTGTAATTTTTTCACTTTTCAGAAAATCGGTATTTCTGTAAATCATGATAATTCCGCTAATGGCATACATAGCCATGATACCGGCTAAAAAGAAACCTAGGTAGCGGTGAATAATTCTCATACGTAAACTTGTGGTCATTCTCATTTTGTATTATTTATAAATTGGCATTGGCCGAGCAAAAATAGGAACATATTTTTATAAACGGTTATGACTGTTTTAAAGGAGAAAGGTTTAATGGTAGTTTGTAAAAAAAGAAAACCCCAAAGAGAAAAATCTCTTCGGGGCATTCTCCGTTGTTTGGTATTAATTATTATTTGAAACCTATTTCTTTAATACCTTCATGGCTAATTTTAATGGCGTCTAAAGGTTTTAAACCGTCAAAGGTCATATCTTGCTCAACCATATAGTACTTCATTCCAGAAAGCTCTTTGTTCGCCAAGATATTTTTGAACCCTATAGAACCTGTACCCACCGGGGCAAACCTACCTTGTTCGTCCATATCTTTAACATGCCATATTTTAAAACGACCTGGGTACTTGTTGAAATAAGCAATAGGGTTGGCACCTGCTTTGGTAACCCAAAACAAATCCATCTGAAAGTTCAGTAGTTTAGAGTCTATGTTTTCTAATAAGTAGTCTATTGGTACAATACCTTCAGCATTCTTTTTGAATTCAAAATCATGATTGTGGTATAATAATTTTAACCCTGCTTTATTTGCCTTTTCACCAAGGGTGGTTAAAATTTTAGCCAAGTCTTCTACAGTGCCTGTCATACCCATGGTTCTGTCTTCTTGGTTGAAGGTAAACATACCCATTGGAGGAATTGGAACTACGAAATATTTAAAACCTGCAGCCTTGGCATCTGCCATCATCTTATCTGCATTGTCAAGAGTTACTGCACTTTGGTGCGTACTGATTGGTTTTAATTTTAAAGATTTTAATAAGTCTTTAAAATCTGCGGGAGTCATACCATAATACTTGCCATCTTCATAACCGGCTGCTTCAATGTTTTTATAACCTGCATCTGAAACTGCCTGTAGCGTAGTCTTTGCATTTGTACCCATATCGTCTCTAACCGTGTAAAGTGCAAGGCCACCAAATTTCTTTTGGGCGTAGGTGGTCAATGTGCCGAACATAAAAGCTGCGAGAACGGTACATTTTAAAAAGTTGTTTAATCTTGATTTGTTCATTGTTGTTGTATTAATTGAGCGTGTTAGTTTTATTATTTAAAGCTGTAGAGGTATGGAGCTTTATGAGCTTTGCCCTCAAAAAGTTTCTCATGTCGTTCTAAGATATCTAACGACAACATTTTGCGTTGAAAACTTGTGCGTCTTAATGTTTGGTCTAAAATGGCTTCAAAAACTTGTTGTAATTGCTTCATCGTAAATTTTTGAGGTAGTAAGTTCATACCTATCAATTTTTCACTGATGTTGTTACGAAGTACCTCAAGAGCTTTATCTACAATTTCGTTATGATCCATCATTAATTGTGGTACATTATCAATGTCATACCAACCAATACTATCAGAAAGGTGATCTGGTTTTGGATCTACATCTTCATAATTAATAAGTGCATAATGCCCTACCGTTAAAAAGCGTTCTAGCATCCAACTATTTTCTTCTAGGTCTTTGTTATTACCTTCTAAGATGCGGCGCATATCAAAAACATTGGCTCTATCGGGTTTATCAAAAACCTGAAACTGATCCATAAAAACGTTTGTAAGCCCCGTCCTATCTTCTACACCTTTGTTTACGGCGTCTTTTAAACTCTGGTCTTTTTTGATAAATCCCCCCGGAAGTGCAAATAAGCCCGTATTGTGATATTCTAGAATTAAAATTTTTAATGTCTTACCATTAAAACCAAATATTACACAGTCATAAGAAAGGTTAGGAATGAATTTCATATTTTTTGCACCTCTCGTTAGTGAATTTGATAATTTTTAGTTGTGATTTTCAAATAAAGCATAAAATAACGGGTTATCAAAGGATTATTGTAATTAAATGAGACAATAGATAAAATGTGCCGATATGAATAGTTCATATTCACATCGGCACATTTTAAAAATCTAAATTAAATAAGATTACGGTTTACTTTGTTCGGGCTCTTTAAAATACCAGACATTCATACTTTCTAAAGTATCTCTGACCATACAATTATTGTTCAAGGTTCCAGCAAAAATGAACCCGTGCTTACTAAAGGTAATGTTTAATCCGTAAGATGTAGATCTAACCATGGTATATATAGTTTTGCACGCAAAACTTTTCATTTTCTCCTTAATGTCTTGCACCAAGAAGTATGATAGATTTTGGCCTCTGTAATCTGGGTGTGTTACAAAATCTACAATTTCCATATTACCCTCTTCCTTGTTAATGCCAATGATGGCAGAAACAAGTAATTGTCCATTTTGAAAAAGCCCATAGAACTCATGATTTAATTCTTTTAGCTTTGAGAAATAGGTAACATCTTTAATTTGATTTGGATGATATTTATATGCTTTGTTATGTAAAGTTTCAAGCAAATGAAACTCATTACTCGCAAGCTCTCTTAAAGTCATATTTTCAGGCATATGAAAATAGGAATCAGAATCTGGTTTGTTGGCAGCTTGGGCAATAGATTTTACTGTAGCAATCGTCTTAGCTATTTTATCATTATACCCATGGCGTTCTTTGTTGATATAATCCGCTAGAAAATAACCATCAGTGGTGCCATTATATAAACCTGGAATTTTGGCTTCTATCTCAAAGCCTTTTGACTTTAAAATAGCTGCTTTTTCTTCGGATGTCTTACTTAGAATTTTTTCATATTGCTTCTCGTTTGCAAGAGTCTTCATTTTTTGAAGCAAGTTGTCCAAGTCAACATTATCGGCTTGAGAGAAATAAATACGTTTATGCATGTTGCCATGGTAAACCAAAGCACCGTCTATGTTTTCAATTGTTTCGAACATAAATTTCGATTATCAGATAAAAATTGCGTTAACTATTCACGAATTTGACCATCACCAAATACATAATACTTGTTGGTGACCAATTGTTTTAACCCTAAAGGACCACGGTGATGCAATTTGTCTGTACTAATAGCCAATTCTGCACCAACACCCATTTGTCCGCCATCTGTAAAACGCGTTGACGCATTTTGGTATACAGCCGCACAGTCTACTTCTTCCATAAATTGTAGGGCCGTGTTTTTATTTGAGGTCATAATTGTAGCAGAATGTCCGCCAGAATTATCATTTATTTTTTCAACTGCTTCATCTAAAGATTCAACTGCACCTAGACAACACTTCATAGCAAGAAATTCTTCTTGCCAGATAGAATCATCTTGAATGCGTTGTGCGTCTTTTAGAACAGAATTTACATTTGTATCTACTAATGTTTCTACGCCATTTGCATTTAAAAGTTGGTAAATATCCGTTAGTTTTTGCTCGTAATTCTCAATTTTAGAATTGATCAAGATTTTATCAAGAGCATTGCAAGCCGATATTTTCTCGGTTTTGGCGTTCATGATGACTTTTATGCTTTTCTCCCAATCTGCTTCTTTATCTACAAACAAAAAATTGTTACCTCTACCGCTCACCAATACAGCACATTTGGCATGTTCTTTTACAAAACTGATCAAACGTTCACCGCCTCTTGGTACTATAAGATCAAGTTTTTCAGTTGGGTTTCTTAAAAACTCTTGCGTTTCTTCCCTATTCATGGTCAATTGTTGAATAAACGCTTCTGATAATCCGTTTTCTTCAAGAGCTTTATGCCAAAGTTTTACCAGAATGGTATTACTGTGCAGAGCTTCTTTACCACCTTTTAAAAGAATTTTATTGTTTGCTTTAAAAGCAAGAACCGCAGCTTCTATAGTGACATCTGGTCTAGATTCATAAATAATCATTATTGTACCAAAAGGAGCTGTTTTATTACTGATATCCAACCCGTTGTCTAAGTGTTGTTGAGAAATTACTTTGCCTACGGGATCGTCTTGAGACATTACCTTTTCTATAGAACCGATCATACCATCAATTTTGTTGTTGGTTACGATAAGCCTATCGTACATGGCTTGATCATCCTTCTCAAAAAGATTAAGGTCTTTCTTGTTAGCGTCTAATATGCTACTTCGGTTTTCATCCAAAAGGCGCATCATGCTGTTTAAAACCTTGTTTTTTATTTCCGTTGAAATTATTTTCATTATGCTTCTACTTTTTCTTCTAGGGTTACTTTCGTACCCACATTTTTTCCTTCTATAATATCAATTATTGTACGCTCTTTTTTACCATTTGCAATGTATGTCGGTATATTTTTGGCTGCTGCCTGTTGAGCATAATCTAATTTAGACCCCATGCCACCACGGCCTTCTCCTGCTTTTTTATTATTATCCTGAATAAATTTATCTAGATTTTCCTCAGGGTTCACATGAGTTATAAGATTACTGCTTTCTGCATTTGGGTGACCGGTATAAAGACCGTCAATATCTGTTAGGATAATCATTTTGTCTGCGTCGATAAGTTGTGCAATTAAACTTGCTAGCTCATCATTATCTGAAAACATACTCATGGTAACCGAAACTGCATCATCTTCATTTGCAATAGGAATTACACCTTCAGATAATAATCCTTCTACACAATCAATCATATTCTGTCTATGCACGCCTGGCGTAAAATCTCGCTTTGTCGGTAATACCTGAGCGCACTTCATTCCGTAATCATGAAAAATATTATAATATAAACGCATCATACGCGGTTGCCCAATGGCCGAGTATACTTGTCTACGTTGCGTATCATCCTCAATAGCTGAGGCACCTAAAACTTCACGTCCCGCAATAACGGAGCCAGAAGAAACTAGCACGGTTATAATATCTCTTTCATATAATTCTGCAATTTGTTGTACCAAATTTCGCAATACCGGTCTCACAATACGATTGTCCTTATTGGTCATTACGTTAGTGCCTACCTTAATTACTATTTTCTGTTTATACATTTACTTTTTCTTTTCCAAGTTCTACTGCACGTTCAAATGCTGCGAACGCTGCTTCCTTGATTAGTTCTCCTACATTGTTATTTTCCATAGAATCTAGCGCTGCCCGTGTAGTACCACCTTTACTGGCAACTTTGTCCATCCAAGAGTTTGGGGAAAGTTCGTTTTGATTAAAAAGCTCAATGGCACCGGTAAAGGTCTGTGCTACCAATACTTTTGAAACCTTTGGGGTAAAGCCCATTTTTAGAGCAGCTTCCATCATACTCTGCATGAAGTAAAATACATATGCAGGACCACTACCGGAAATACCTGTGGAGGCATCAATGAAATTCTCATCACTAACCAAAACAGATTTACCTGTTGTGTCCAGTAGACTTTCTATAGTCAGTAACTCAATTCTGGTAACATCTTCAGAAGCAACAAATGAAGTCAACCCTTTACCAATTTGTGCCGGTAAATTAGGCATGGCACGTACTATTTTTGTGAGTCCGGTTAAATTTTTAATCGTTTCCATGGTAACCCCTGCCATAATGGAAATAAGAATTTGACCAGGTTTTACAAGAGAGTTCAATTTTAAAAATACGCTCTCTGCATGGTAAGGTTTAACTGCTATAAAAATGATATCAGCCTCTGGAGCACATTTCTTTAAGTCATCAAAAGCATCAAATTGTGGGTTCTCGCGTAATGCCTCTAGCTTCTCTTCAGAAGTATCTAGCACCATTATATTTCTCTTCTTAAGTAATTTTGATTTCGACATGCCTTCTGCATAAGTCAAGCCCATGTTGCCGGCTCCTATTACTAGTATTTTCATGAATTCAATTTTAATTATTGGATTATATGTATGACTGTATAATTAGATAAATAACATTTTTTCGACAGCGTTGTTTTTACGTCTGTGATATATTTGTCTGTAGGTGTGTAAAGTTTTTATAGGTATACCCATAAAGTATTTTGTGATTGAGGTGACCTTAGACTTTTTTAGTCCGTTACGTGTTCTGTACAATTCTTTGGTGTTGCTTTCTCTTCTGATGTAAAATAATTTCATGTAATGGTGTTATAAATAATAACATAACATATGCCTTACCAACTCCAAATTAGAGTTGTTAAGTTTGTGTTATTGTATTTTAAAGGATGTTAATAATAAACAGTGTGCTAGTTTTAGCTTTGTGATGGCGTAGTGTTTTACAGGTAAGCGCGTAGAATTTCTGTATTAGACGTGCGGCGTAAAGATTTTAAACCTTTGTCTTTTATTTGACGTACACGTTCTCTGGTAACGTCAAAAACCTCACCTATTTCAACTAAGCTCATAGCAGGCTGATTGCCAAGACCGAAGAAGAGACGAAGAACATCGCCTTGCCTTTCGGGTATTTTCTTTAAAACTTGATTAATATCGGTTTCCAATGATTCTTCCATCATCTCTTTGTCTGGGCTATTCAGTTTTGTAGATTCTAGAACATGATATAGAGAAGAAGATTCCCCATCTTTAAAAGGAGCATCTAATGAAATGGATTTACCTGAATTTTTCAAAGAGCTTTTTACTTTTGAAACATTCATATCTAATTCTTTTGCAATTTCAGAAGCACTAGGTGCTCTTTCGTTTTCTTGTTCTAGAGTAGAGTATACTTGATAGATTTTAGAGCTAGTTGCGATCTTGTTCTGTGGTAAACGTATAAGTCGAGATTTATTGGATAGCGCCTGAAGTATAGATTGACGGATCCACCAAACAGCATAGGATATAAATTTAAATCCCCTAGTTTCATCAAAGCGTTTTGCAGCTTTTACCAGACCTAAATTACCTTCGTTTATAAGGTCTGTAAGACGTAGACCTCTATTTTGATATTGCTTCGCCGCAGATACTACAAACCTTAGATTGGCGCTCACTAATTTATCTAACGCTTTCTGATCACCCTCACGAATTTTTTTTGCCAATTCTACCTCTTCGTCTGCAGTAATCAAATCTATTTTACTGATTTCTTGAAAGTATTTTTCTAATGATTTAGCATCTCTGTTCGTAATTTGTTTAGTGATCTTTAATTGTCGCATAGAATAAATTAAGGTTAAACTATAACATAGTATAATATTGTTAAAATGCAAGAAATTGATCTATTTTATGATTTATTTGACTATTTTAAAGGGTTTTTTGTTTGTTTTAGGGCTAAAAACGGTGATTTTTGAAAATTTTGATTTTATAGTTTTAATTATAAATTTTGTGAATTACTACCGATTTTTTTATTCTTAATGCAGAATAATCTAATTCTACTTTATTGAGTTAAATATTCCTTTTTAAAATTGCTTAATTTGTAGACCATGCTCTTGTAAGTAATTCATATAACAATTATACTGGTGTTACTTTGCAGAGGCTTGTGTTCAATGTTTTAATCCTTAATTTAGAGACTTTAATTCTGCATCCTTATGAACAAAAAATTTCATTTTCTTGATGATGGTGGTGAAATGGGTAGGTTAATGCGAGAGAAAGATTGGTCTCTTACTCCGTTAGGTGAACCAAATGGTTGGCCACAGAGTTTGCGCATTACCTTGAACATTATGTTGAACTCACCTTTTCCTATGTTCTTGTTTTGGGGAAATACTTTGAAAAGTTTTTATAATGATGCATATAGACCTATTTTAGGAGATGATGGTAAGCATCCAAAGATATTAGGGTTAAACGGAAAGGAAGCTTGGTCAGAAAGTTGGAGTGATGTAGAACCTATGCTGAAAATAGTAACCGAAAAAGGGGAGTCTATTTGGAAGGAGAATTTGATGGTTCCTATTTTTCGTAACGGTCAAATGGAGGATGTTTATTGGACATTTAGTTATAGTCCGGTAAAAGATGAAGCTGGTTGCGTTTCTGGAGTTTTGGTAATTGTGACAGATACAACAGAAGCTGTATTGGCAGAAAGACGTTTAAAAGAGAGTGAACGCAGGTTTAGAGAAGTTGCAAATTTATCTCCTGTATGGATCTGGATTACTGATAATGAAATTAATATTCAATATTCTAATCGTGCTTTATTAGAATATGTGGGTGTAGAAAATGAATCTGACTTTACAGGTCAGGTATGGATAGATGTGGTACACCCTGATGATCTGGATATTGTATTCAAAGGGTTTGGAAAAGCTGTTGAAGATGAGTCTGGCTTTACATTAGAATATCGCGTTAAAAGAAAAGAAACCGGTAATTATGAATGGTTTAAAGTTTTAGGAGCTCCTAAATTTGAAGAAGGTAAAATGGTCGGTTTCATTGGTACGGCCATGAACATTGATAAACAAAAATCATTTTCTGACCATCTAAAGAAAGAAGTAGATATACGTACTAGAGAACTTGCAGATAGTAATGATAAGCTAGAGGCAATGAACAAAGAGCTTCAGTCTTTTGCATATATCTCTAGCCATGATTTGCAAGAACCGTTACGTAAAATACAAATGTTTTCAGAGGTGTTGATGGAGAACGAATTTGATAAACTGTCCACATCTGGCAAGGTAAAATTCGAAAAAATACAATCTGCTGCGAACAGAATGCAATCACTTATAAATGATTTACTTTCTTATTCTAGAACGGACACTGAAAAGAGGGTGTTTGAAATTGTAGATTTAAAAGATGTAATTACAGATGTTAAGAATGATTTAGGGGATGAACTTAATCATAAACATGGTAAAATTACTTTGTTGAAATCTTGTAAAATAGAGGTAGTACCCTTTCAGTTTAGACAGTTAATGTATAATCTATTATCTAATTCTATAAAGTATGCAAAGAGTGATGTCTCGCCTGAAATTATTATAGATACAGCAATTGTTAAAAATGCAAAATCTATTGATAGTAGTTTAAAAAACAAAAAAGAATATGTTCAAATTACTATTACCGATAATGGTATTGGGTTTGATGAACAGTTTGCTGAAAAGATTTTTGAAGTATTTCAACGTTTACATTCCAGGCAAGAATATGTTGGTACCGGTATAGGATTGGCAATTGTTAAGAAAATTGTGCAAAATCATTTCGGAGTGATAAGTGCTACGGGAAAATTAAATGAAGGCTCTGTTTTTGTAATTGTAATGCCTAAGGCACAATAGAAACACCACGTTTAAAACTTATTGTCAAAGGTATCTTGGAGTTTCTTGATAATGTAGAAGTTGTAGAAAAAAACACTGAGGAAAAAACTGTACCAGTAAGATAGATATACTGGTATATGCCGAATCAGTTTTCATAATTTGTTAATAATTTAGTTGTGTTTCAATAAATTAGAGGAAACAAATTGTATGTTTTATCTTACAATTAAATTTATTTTCTTATTCAGGCTCAATTGTAGTAATAATTTATTGTATTTTGTTATAGAATCTATGGTTAAAATGATAATTTTACCAGCTTAAATGTGGCGAACTAATATTGATGTATTTAATGGAATATAGTTTCATATATAGCCCTGAAAAAATGGTTAATGAAATATTTCAAAGAACCATGGTCGCTGCAGGAGTTGATTTTGAAATTTTGCATGATAATACTGTTAAGCTACCTGATAATTTAAGTGATGACAAGCTTCAATTTATCATAAAGGAACTTAATAGTTTTGGTATAAAAGTTCAGACGAAAGAAAATCGTGATATTGTTGAAGAAATCAAGATTTACATTAAGAAAATGGTTTATGAGGGCGATATTAGAAATGTAAAAATATCAGAATTACTTTCTAATCAATTGGGATTTAGTTATCCATATCTTTCAAATTTATTTTCTAGTAAAACATATACCTCAATAGAGAATTTTTATATTTTAGTACGCATAGAAAAAGTGAAGGAATTAGTGCTATTAGAGAATACAAGTTTAAGTGAGATTGCTCACAACTTAAATTTTAGCAGTGTTCCTCATTTATCAAATCAATTCAAAAAAGTAACTGGATTAACCATCACCCAGTACATTAAGTTTAGAAAAAAGTAAGAAGAACGGTTCTTCTTTTCAATACATGAATAGTGAAAATGGATAAATTAAAAATACTTCTCGTTGATGACGATGAAGACGACAGACAGTTTTTTGCAGATGCATTGGAGGGAGTTGAACTCAATACAGAGCTACGCCAGTTAGAGAACGGTAAAAGTTGTATGGAATTTTTGCTTAGCGATACTGATAATACGCCAGATTTGGTTTTTCTAGATTTGAATATGCCAATTATGAACGGATTTGAGTGTTTGGAAGCGATAAGACGTACACCTCATTTAAAAGATTTGTTAGTAGCAATTTACTCTACATCTTCAGCAGAAAGAGATATTGAAGAAACCTTTGAAAAAGGTGCCAATATTTACATTAAAAAACCATCAAGTTTTAGTGAGCTTAAAAAGTCATTGAAACAAGTAGTTAAAATGAATTGGGCTTATCACTTAAACGATTTCAAAAAAGAGAATTTTTTATTGAAGATTTAAGTTTTTTACACCCATTACAGTATTAAAGTTGTTTCATTAGGAACAACTTTTTTTGTTTTAGCACCAAGCAAGTCGTATCATAATCATTTATTTCGCAGTACCTTAACAAAGGCTTGAAAAGTTATATAGTATGGAGAATAGTTTAGCAGATGACATTTTTAAAACAATGGTAGATAATGCCGACACTGCTGTATTATATACTGAGCCATTGGTGCTTAATTCATTAAATGCAAAAGAATACCTGGTTAAGTATGCAAACCAACAAGCGCAAAGTTTCTTTGTGATATCTCCTGATAGTAATGAAAATTATACTTTAGAAGAAATCGTGAAATATGATGAACTTTTAATTTTGGCTAATAAGGTTCTTGAAACGAGTGAAGATGAAAATTTTAGTATTATAGTTAAAGAAGCAGATAGCATACTTAATTATCATGTTAGAATAAGATCATTTCATAAAGGTCTTTTGTTCGCTTTATCTTTAATTAAGCCGAAATTTATAACCGACAAAGAATCTAAGCTTCCCTTAGGTAATTTAAAGTCAAGAAATAGAGAACTTGAAATTTCTAATCTTTTTGGTATACGGGTTCTGGATAGTAATGATAGTATTATCACCTATTTAAAACCGGTATTTAATACCACAGGCAATGTTAATGACTTTCGTATTGACTATATCAATAATCGTATAGGAGAGATAGCCAACGACGATTCTGCGTTTATAGAAGGTAAGACCATTTTAGAATATTACCCCAAAAACTTGGAAAACGGCGTACTAGAAATTTTAGCAGAATGTTATAAAACCGGTGAGAATAAAGAATATACAAAAGAGTTCATTTTCAATGAAGAGTCCGTATGGCTAACCACCAAGGCAGTTAAAATGAATGACGGGCTTATACTGTTTTCTAAAGATGTTACTCAAGAAAAGAAATATGAAGCGCAGTTATTTATACAGAACAGGTTGTTGTCAGAAGCGGAACACGTAGCCAATATTGGTAGCTTTAGATGGAATTTGGTCGAAGATCAAATTAAGTATTCTGATAACGTTTATAGGTTGTTTGGTTATGATCCCAATGAGTTTGATAATAAATATGATCGCCTGCTAACATTTTTACATCCAAATGATATTGAAAAAGTAAAATCTAGTTTTAAGGCGGCTAGAAGAAATAAGTCTAAAACAGACTTGGTATTTCGTGTTTATACGAAATCTCAAGAGTTAAGATATATGAACACTATTGGCGAATGCTACCAGAAAGAAGGAAGTTGGTATATGGTTGGTGTTATCAGGGACGTTACCAAACAAATTGAAGCAGAATCTATACTCCAGATAAAGAATACAGAATTAAAACGTACAAATGCCGATTTGGAGGCATTTAATCGCGTGGCTAGTCATGACCTTCAAGAGCCGTTGCGTAAAATACAAATGTTCGTTAGTCGATTAGATGAAGAAGAAGAGGGGCGTTTAAGTAATAGGTCCCAGGGGTACCTGTCCAAAATTAAATACTCTTCTGATAGAATGCGTAACCTAATCAATAACCTTTTATCTTATTCAAAAGTAGATGAGGTAGGTGAGCAGCCCAAAAGAGTAGACTTAAATGATGTATTGAAAAATGTTTTGGAAGATTTAGGGGAACGTATTAATGATTTAGATGCTAAAATTGAATCAGTAAGCTTACCGGTGGTAAACGGTGTTCAATTTCAATTAGAACAATTATTCGCTAACCTTATAGGTAATTCACTCAAATACATAAAGGAAGGAGTGCAGCCTAATATTAAAATTTTGGGTAGTATAGTCAGTGGTAACAAAACAGAAGTAGACACTTTACTACCGAGTATTAATTACGTTAAACTGCAATTCATTGATAATGGTATAGGGTTTGAAAAAAAATACCAAGAGAAAATTTTCGAAATCTTTCAGCGCTTACATGGTAAAACAGAATTCTCTGGTACTGGGTTGGGGTTATCTATATGTAAGAAAATTGTACAGTCCCATAATGGAACAATTTTGGCTAAGGGGGAATTAGATAAAGGAGCAGAATTTACTGTTTACCTTCCTACATTACTATGATCTAAAGTGTATTACATCATTTTAATCCGTCTTCTTAAAATTGTGTAACAGCTTCTAAAAATGTTGTAACACAATTACGTGACATAGGCTGCATCTTTGTATCAACAAGAAATGTAAGCCTTTATGAATAATCTTCAATATGCTAGAGTAGGTGCTGTAAGAAGCAAAAGTTCTTACAACCAAGCCTCAACTATACAAGTTAATACTTCTAGTTCTTCAGATGCTTTTAAAGCACAAGCGGCTACATTAAATAATAACCATATAAACAATATATCATGCAAGTAGTTCATAATCAGTTAAGTTATTTCAATAGTGTTTTAGGAGGAAGTATCTCTAGTTTTCAGGGAGATCGTATACTTCAATATGATAATGATAAAGGAACAGGTAGAATACAGACCGTTTCATTGGGGTCGGGAATTTCTTATGCTGAATATGATTTGGATTTGAACGAAGATTTTAATTTCGATTTAAAATTAGATCAAAATCGTAGTTTATACTTTATATACTGCTTAGAAGGTAGTTTTAGATTTTCTAAAGGTAAAGAAAACAATAAAGTGGAAGCTTTGCAGACAGTAGTTGTAGGTGGCTCTAATGAAACTATCAATATAAAATTAAGAGAAGGGACTAAGTCTAACTTGTCAATTATTAAAGTAACACAAGATGGCGAGGCGTTAACCAAAAATGCTAATAATAACGAGTTGTATGAGAAATTGTTTACGCAGTTCTTGAATGAAGATGGTAGTGCTCATATTGGGACCTTTAACCTTAAAATAAAAGAACAGTTATTACAGATTAGATCAATTACTCAGGTAGGTTTGGTTAGAAAATTACTAATTGAAGGAATTGTAAACTTCACTTTAGCATTAGAGATTTTACATTGTAAGCAAGATATTGAGAGCAGTGGTCAGGTATCTACTATGTTGACCAAAAAAGAGTTGTTGAGAATAGAAGAAGCAGTCAATGCAATAAAAAGAAAGCCAGAGTTTCCTTATACGGTAACGGATTTGAGCAAAGAATATGGTCTTTCACCAACAAAACTACAAGAAGGATTTAAAGTAATGGAAGGTACTACGGTAACTAACTTTATTAGAAATGAAAGATTAATCCTAGCTGAAGAATTAATACAGACTTCTGATATGAACATCTCAGAGATTGTATATTCAATAGGTTTTACAAGTAGAAGTTACTTTTCTAAAATCTTTAGAAATAAATTTAAATGTACACCAAAGGCATACTTAATGAATATTAGAAACGTATCGCTTTCGGCATAAGATAAAATATGTGAAAATGATAAGGCCGGCTCTATAGAGCTGGCTTTTTTTGTTTTATGCAATTATGTAGAAAGCACACTATAAAAGGTAGTTTGAGAATTAGAGTGTGATAGAAATTAGATAACCAACTAAACTGAATTAGTTAGTAATGTGCATTAATGTGAATAATAGTAAATAGTTGCTTAAATAGAAATGACAAACTCTCTTTCTGGTTTGTTATGCTCAGAGTTATCTACGTATCTCAGGCATTTATGTAATAGCGTTTTAAGCTGATTATATGAAGAAGGTTTCTGTAGATATAAAGACGCACCCATTTCATCTAGGCGGGTAATTTCTTTTGGGTGATATGATGTGGAATAAATAATTACAGGAGTATCTGCGTATTTTTCAAGATCACGAATATCGGCAAGACATTCAAATCCATCCATCATAGGCATCTTTAAATCTAAAAAGATAACATCTGGTTTTTCAATATCGTTGGATAGCAAACCTGCCATTAGGTCTACACCGTTGTTAAACTCAGTTATTTTAGTTTGTATTGGGATTTCTCTCAATGCATCGGAAAAAAATGTTCTGTCGTCACTATCATCATCAGCTAGGAAGACATTTAGTACAGTTTTGCTCATGGCAATTTATAATTTAAACTCTAAATATTTTTCTTCAAAAAAAACTTGAAGTAAGAATTTCTTTCAAAATTCAAAAGCAAGATAAAAATTGAGGGTGTTCTTCAGTGATGCGATTGATTTTAAAAATAGCTCAATACCTAATTTATAACGTTAGCATAAGAGCACATATTACTATTTTGAGTTAAAATGTATAGATGAAATTTGAAGTTACATAGGTGGTTCTGAAATCATGGTTTTAATTTTCTTCCAGAATTGTTTTGAAGTAACATTGGTAGGTTCAATAAGGTCTGCCATTAAAATTAGGTTTCTCTTAAATTGTTCATACTCATATTTAGTAGTGTTGTTCTCGTCAATAGGGTAATAGGCCATACCCCAATTAGGAAAAGTCCTTTTACTAATTTCATCGTCAGAGAACAAAGTAACATTTTTATGCCTTGGATCTTTTTTGATCTTGTCATAAAGTTCATTGATCTTTTTTTTGCTGCCTTCTAAAAGTTGAACAAAACCTCCTTTGTAATATATAAGGCATCCGGTAATATCGTCCCTTTTATTATTGGCACGAGCTTTTTCAAGAAGCTCTTCCATTTCCGCGGTTTTTAATTTATTCGTGGCAACAGATTCATATGTCAATGTATACATATTGTTGAAATTATCCTTAATGGGCAAAAATAATAAAAATGCTAAAAATGAAGCATACCATTTAAAAAGATAGTAAAAGGTAAGGCTAAGCAAATATTAGGCAACAAAAAAGCCCCTAGAAGGGGCTTTTGAGTGATCGCAGGAGGATTCGAACCTCCGACCGTCTGCTTAGAAGGCAGATGCTCTATCCAGCTGAGCTATGCGACCGACACCATTTTTTCAAATGTGGGTGCAAACTTAGTGATTTTTATAGACTGGTAAAACGAAAATCAAACAAAAATTTCAATATTTTTTTGATATGCTTAAATTATGACTAAGAACGACCTTCATATTGGTCAAAATTTTCCCATAGCTGATCAAGAACTTTATAGAAAATTTCAAACTCTTCTTCGGTGATACCCAGTGTACTAACTTTTCTTAAATCGGTAATAAAGGGCATTACTTGTTTAATAAGAGCGGAACCTTCTTCAGTTATTACAAGTTTGTATCTTTTTTGATCATCTCTAAATCTAGACTTCCTTAGGAAGCCTTTTTTACATAATCCGCTAATAACTCTAGAGGTTGTAGCCCTATTTCTGAAGTTAGATTTGGCAATATCTGCCTGTGAAGCATCTTTGCCCTCTAAATGTACACGTTGTAAAATTACCCATTGCTCAATGGTAAGATCAATATTATTCTCTGCAAATACCTGTAAAAAGGTACTTTGAACCTTTTTTAGGGTGCGATCAATGTAAACTCCAAATCCTTCCGTCCTGTCCATAATCCAAATGTTATTACTCCAAATGTAAAGGAGTTTATCGTTAAAATTGTTGTTCATGCAACAATATTCGAAAAAAATTGTATTTTTACTACAGATAAAATGGTCCAAACTCAAAGGAATATGCAACTAGGTTTTAAGAAATATATATTAGAGGATAGTACTTATAAGGGTGGAGGTAAGAAAATTGTAATGCCAGATGGTATTACTGTACACAAGCTTTCATCTAATGAAAATCCGTTAGGGTACTCGCCAAAAGTAAAAGAAGCGCTGGCAAATACGTTAGATGATTTGAGTTTCTATCCAGATAATACGGATATAAGGTTACGTGAAGCTTTGGTAAAAGACTTTGACGAAGCCTTGGTTGCTGACAATTTTATTACTGCTAATAGTGGTTCAGAAATAATAGATATGATATCTAAAGCATTTTTGAACGAAAATGATGAGGTAATTGTTAGTCAGCCGTGCTTTTTGCCCTACACTGCTTTTACCCGTTGGATGGGTGCAAAGGCAATCAACGTTCCCATGACCGAGAATTACGACTATAATTTAGATGGTATTCTTGAAGCAATTACAGATAAAACAAAGTTGGTATTTCTTGCATCGCCTAATAACCCGTCAGGAAATTATATTCCCATGGCAGACTTAAGAAACTTTATTGAAAAATTACCTGAGCATGTAGTATTGGTTTTAGATGAAGTATATAGACATTTTGCCGAAGCTGAAGATTATACATCGGGTTTACCTTTTGTAGTGGAGGGTAAAAATGTAATAGCGATTAATAGCTTTTCTAAAACATACGGTTTAGCCGGTCTTAGGGTTGGGTATTGCTATGCGCCTTTGGAAATTAGCGGCTATATGCGTAGAATTTGCAAGCCTTTCTTGTTATCTACAATGGCTTTAGAAGGGGCTATAGCTGCATTGGAAGATGTTGATTTTGTAAATAAGACCGTAGCATTGGTAAAAGAAGAAAGAAGGTTTGTTTTGAACGGACTTGATGCTTTACAGATTAAATACTGGCCTGCGCAAGGTAATTTTGTACTAATAGACCCGCCGATCAATGATATGGAGTTTACTTCATTTTTAGAACAACGTGGTATTATGGTGCGCCCTGTAGGTAATTTTGGAGCTCCGGGAAAGGTGAGAATATCCTTTGGGGTGAGAGAAGCAAATAAAGCACTTTTGGCAGCGCTAGAAGTATTGATGAAAAGCCAAGCCACAACAGCATAAAAAATTTTAATATATATGTTGCAGAAGCAACAATAAACGAAATAAAATTATTAAACCCAGAACTATGTCAACAACAACAGTAGCACAAAACGATCACAAAGAGGCGCAAGATTTTATGCCTATCAACGGTACAGATTATTTAGAGCTTTATGTAAGTAATTCTAAACAAGCGGCACATTATTACAAAACAGCATTCGGTTTTAAATCTTTAGCATATAAAGGTTTGGAGACCGGCAGTAGAGATTTTGAATCTTATGTGGTAGAGCAAGATAAAATTAGGTTGGTATTGACGTCACCGTTAAAAAGTGGTACAGATGTAGGTAGGCATATAGATAAACATGGCGACGGTGTAAAAATTACGGCTCTTTGGGTTGATGATGCTACTTACGCTTATGAAGAGGCTATGAAAAGAGGTGCCAAAAGTTATATGGAACCTGTTACCGAAGAAGATGAATTTGGTAAAGTAGTGCGTTCAGGTATTTATTCTTACGGTGAAGTAGGTCATATTTTCGTAGAAAGAAAAGACTATAACGGTACATTTTTACCGGGATACCAAAAATGGGAAAGTGATTATCAACCAACTTCTACAGGTTTGAAGTTTGTAGATCATATGGTAGGTAATGTTGAAGAAGGCAGAATGAACTATTGGGTAGATTTTTATGCCAATGTTATGGGCTTTAAGCAAATCATGTCTTTTGACGATAAAGATATTTCTACAGATTATACGGCTTTAATGAGTAAAGTAATGAGTAATGGAAATGGTCGTATCAAATTCCCGATTAATGAGCCGGCACCAGGTATGAAAAAATCTCAGGTAGATGAGTATTTAGAGTTCTATGAGGGTGAAGGAGTTCAACATATTGCAGTTGCTACCGATGATATTGTAAAAACAGTATCTGATTTAAAAAGTAGAGGTGTTGAGTTTTTGACGATACCAACGACATACTATGATGTATTGACAGAAAGAGTTGGTGAGATTGATGAAGATATAGACTCTTTAAGAAAGCTAGGTATTTTAGTAGATCGTGATGATGAAGGGTATTTATTGCAAATTTTCACCAAAACGGTACAAGCAAGACCAACAATGTTCTTTGAAATCATTCAACGTAAAGGAGCTACTTCTTTTGGAAAAGGAAATTTCAAAGCTTTGTTTGAAGCTATTGAGCGTGAGCAAGAATTAAGAGGAACTTTATAAGTTCAACAAATTTCTTAAGCATTTAAGAATAGCGTATTTTTAAAAGTAGAGTACTAACTAGATTAACGAACGTATATGCCTATATATCATAAACAGGGAGCGTTGCCACCTAAAAGGCATACGCAATTTAGAAAACCAAATGGCGAATTGTATTCAGAGCAATTGTTTGGTACTATTGGTTTTGACGGTATGTCCTCTTTACTATATCACTTTAACAGGCCAACAATGGTTAAGGAGATATTGAAGAGCACAGATGTTTCGCCAAAAATTGCCTTAGAGAAGAATATACGTTCGTTAAAACTAGTGAGCTTTAATACGGCACCTAAAGATGATTTTTTAGATGCCCGTGAACCACTTTTGGTCAATAGTGATATAATTATTGGGGTAGCTGCACCACGAAAGTCGTTACGAGAATATTTTTATAAGAATACCGATGCCGATGAAATGTTGTTCATTCATAAAGGTACAGGTACGCTAAGAACTATTTTTGGGCAAATTAAGTTTGAGTATGGTGATTATCTAATAATACCAAGAGGAACCATTTATCAGATAGATTTTGATGGTGAGGACAATCGTATTTTGTTCGCTGAATCATATTCGCCCATTTATACTCCAAAAAGATACAGAAATTGGTTTGGGCAGTTATTGGAGCATTCTCCTTTTTGTGAGCGCGATTATAAGTTACCGGAGAATTTAGAAACTTTTACAGATACCAATGAACATTTAATAAAAGTGAAGAAGCAAGGGGTCATACATGATATGGTCTATGTAGGTAATCCTTTTGATGTTGTAGGTTGGGATGGGTATAACTTCCCGTACGGATTCTCAATTCACAATTTTGAGCCAATTACTGGTAGAATTCACCAACCGCCACCGGTGCATCAAACTTTTGAAACAAATGCCTTTGTCATCTGTTCTTTTGTACCAAGGTTGTATGACTATCATCCGCAGTCCATACCGGCACCTTACAATCACTCTAACATAGATTCTGATGAGATGCTGTATTATGTAGACGGTGATTTTATGAGCAGAAACGGAGTGCAGCCAGGTAATATTTCATTGCATCCCGCAGGTATACCTCATGGTCCGCATCCAGGAGCTGCAGAAAGAAGTATAGGTCAAAAAGGGTCAGAAGAATTGGCGGTAATGATAGATACTTTTAAGCCACTAATGATTACCGAGAATGCTTTAAAATTAGATGACGGAGATTATTACAAATCTTGGTTGGATAAATAAAATAATACACACTTGACAACATTAAATACGTGGGTCTCAGTACCTGAAAATTCAGATTTTTCTATCTATAATCTCCCTTTTGGCATCTTCTCTAAAAATACGGAAGCACCAAAAGCAGGAATTGCCATTGGTGAACAGATTGTAGATTTAGCATTAGTGTCAGAGTTAGGTTTGTTAGATGTAGATACTGGCTATTTTAAGAAATCTACCTTGAACGATTTTATAGCTTTAGGTAAGAATATTACGAACAAGGTACGTTTAGATATTCAGAAATTATTGGTGATAGAGAATTCACCATTGAAAAATCACCCAGAAGTTTTTGTGTTGCAGAAAGATGCTACAATGCATTTACCCGTTCACGTAGGTGATTATACAGATTTTTATTCCAGTATAGAACATGCTACCAATGTGGGTAAAATGTTTCGTGATCCTGAGAATGCTTTATTACCAAATTGGAGACATATTCCTGTGGGGTATCATGGTCGTGCATCATCTATTGTGGTGAGTGGCACTGAGATTAGAAGACCAATGGGGCAGGTGAAAACTAATGATATGAAAGCACCGGTTTTTCAAGCATCTGATCGGTTAGATTTTGAATTGGAAATGGGTTTCGTAGTTGGTAAGAGTACTGAATTAGGTGAACGTGTTTCAACTAAAAATGCCGCTGAACATATTTTTGGCTTGGTTTTGTTCAATGACTGGTCTGCTCGCGATATACAGAAATGGGAATACGTGCCGTTAGGACCGTTTTTAGGAAAAAGCTTTGCATCATCTATGTCACCGTGGATTGTTACGTTAGAAGCCTTAGAACCATTTAAGGTTAAAGGTCCGGAACAAGAACCAGAAGTGCTTTCGTATTTAGAGTACGAGGGAGATAGAAATTATGAGATACAATTAGAAGTAGCAATGTCTACTTCAACTTCAGAAGATACCGTTATTAGCAAATCTAATTTCAAATATATGTATTGGAATATGATGCAGCAATTGGCACACCATACCGTAAACGGTTGCAATATCAATGTAGGCGATTTAATGGCATCGGGCACCATTTCTGGAAAAGACGAAAGTTCATATGGATCGTTGTTGGAAATCTCTTGGGGCGGTAAAAAACCTTTTGAATTAAAGGATGGAAGCAAACGTACTTTTATAGAAAACAATGATACGGTAACAATGCGAGGGTTCGCAGAAAAAGAAGGTAAAAGAGTAGGTTTTGGAGAAGTAACGGGAACCATTTTACCGAGTAAATAAAACAACACAATTCACGATATAAGTTTATAGCATGTCACATAACGAAGAAATCAATTCTATAGATCCAAATAGTATTTCTCAACAAGAACTACATGGGTATTTATTATCTGCCGTAGCACCAAGACCCATTTGTTTTGCTAGTACTGTTGATAAAGACGGGAATGTAAATTTGAGTCCGTTTAGTTATTTTAATCTATTCAGTGTAAATCCGCCAATGATGGTTTTTTCACCTTCTAGAAGAGGTCGTGATAATACAACTAAGCATACTTTAGAGAATGTGTTAGCGGTAAAAGAAACGGTAATCAATATTGTGAATTATGACATGGTAGAGCAAATGTCATTGTCAAGTACCGAGTATGGCGACGGCGTAAATGAATTTGTAAAAGCAGGTTTTACGCAAATACCAAGTGATAAGGTTCAGCCGCCAAGAGTAGGTGAGGCACCGGTTGCTTTTGAGTGTATAGTAGATCAAGTAATTGCATTGGGTGACGGACCTGGGGCTGGGAATTTGGTGCTGGCCAAAGTGGTTCAGATTCACGTAAAGAAAGCCTTTTTAGATACTGAGGGAAAATTAGATACTCCCAAGTTAGATTTAGTAGCCCGTATGGGGGGCAATTGGTATTGTAGGGCTAATGGCGATGCTTTATTTGAAATCCCTAAACCAATCCGTACAAAAGGAATCGGCGTAGATATGTTCCCGGAAGTAGTACAGAACAGTACGGTTTTAACAGGTAACAATTTAGGTAGGTTAGGTAATTTGGAACAACTGCCAACCAAAGAAGCTATAGTTGCGATTGCAGAACACGCTGAGGTAAAAGCAATTTTAAATGGAGATAAAAGTATTACAGCTTTGCATAAACTAGCACAACAGTGGTTGGCAGATGGTAAAACTGCAGATGCTTTGGCATTGCTACATTTGGGGGTTTAGCATTACTCCGCTTTCTCATATGCCTCCTTCAACCAATTGGTCAGTTCCTCATCAACTTGACTAGTATCTGTAAGTTGTACTCGGTGCGTACACATACTGCCAAAAGGTCCGGAAGATTCTAGTCGGTCTATGGTTGGTTTATCTTTTATTTTGAGTCCTAGGTCTATTCTGGTTTTGGTAGCGGGTTTGATTAAAGCGAATTGCTTTTTGCGAATAATGCTTACAGTGGTTTTCTTTGGGGTAACGGTAACATCATCGCCAAATGTCTTCATTACTTTTAAAAGGGCTTCGTAAATTGGGATTAGGTTTTCCTTGCCTTTATATTGTTGATTGACCAAATCTGTAGGTGAATTGTTTTCCTCTTTGGATAAAGTGACTATGGTATTTGCAAACCCATGAGTAACACCATGTTCTTTCTTTAAATAATTGACACCTTCTGAATGTTTAGCAAACGATTTTGTTTTCAGAATTGATTTCCATTCACTTAAAGACTTGCCGGTTTTCTCTGGCATATTATCAATCATGGTTTGTAGTGCCTTTTCCATTTTCTTAGGTTTGGTTGAACACATCAATTTACAAAAATTAAAAAATCATGCTTCTTTTCTTTTTAATACATCCGCAGAAAAACAAGAATTACGTCTTAACATTATGAATCTTTCAATAAAATACGATCCAACTTTAATATGAATAATAATTTTATGAATAACGGCTGGTAATCTCTAATTGCTAATATTAGTTGTTATATTAGGTAATACCGAAATCCCACAACCACATGGCATTAAAAGTTGCGATCAAACACAAGACAAAATATATTTATGATAGAAGCATAAATCTATCTCCTCACATATTTAGGTTAAGACCTGCGCCACATAGTAGAACACCTATTGAGGCGTATTCTATAAAAATTAAACCTGAGAATCATTTTTTCAATTGGCAACAAGATCCTTTTGGAAATTATATGGCAAGAATTGTATTTCCAGATAAGACCACAGAGCTTTCTGTAGATGTAGAAATCATTGCCGATTTAAAGACAATAAATCCGTTCGATTTTTTCGTGGAAGAATCTTGTGAAGAATTTCCTTTCAAGTATTCAGAAGAAGCAAAGAAAGAACTTTTACCTTATTTGGAAAAAGTGGAGAGTGGTCCGCTTTTAAAAAAATGGGTTTCTGAGATAGATTTAACGCCACAACGAAGTATTGATTTTTTAATAGCACTTAATAGTGCTTTGTATAATCACTTGGATTATACCTTACGTTTGGAACCTGGTGTACAAACATGCGAAGAAACTTTAAAAGCAAAATTGGGGTCTTGTAGAGATTTTGCTTGGTTATTGGTGCAGACACTTCGTCATTTAGGATTGGCGGCACGTTTTGTATCTGGGTATTTGGTACAATTAAAATCTGATGAAAAATCATTAGATGGTCCTTCTGGTCCAGAAGAAGATTTTACAGATTTACACGCATGGGCAGAAGTGTATTTGCCAGGTGCCGGTTGGATCGGTTTAGACGCAACATCCGGACTTTTTACCGGCGAGGGACATATTCCGTTGGCATGTACACCATCATATGAGAGTGCTGCTCCGGTAAGTGGTTATAGTGATTTTGCAGAAACGACTTTTGAATTTGAAAATTCGGTTACAAGAATATTTGAATCACCCCGTGTTACAAAACCATATACAGAAGAACAGTGGAACGCTATATACAATCTTGGTTTTAAAGTAGAAGAAGAATTACAGGCTAATGATGTGCGTTTAACCATGGGGGGTGAGCCTACTTTTGTTTCTATAGACGATATGGAATCTGAAGAGTGGAATACCGCAGCAGATGGTCAGCACAAAAGAGAATTGGCGAGTAAGTTATCTACAAGATTGTTAGAAGTTTTTGGTAAAGGCGGAGTTCTGCACCACGCTCAAGGTAAATGGTACCCGGGTGAGGCTTTACCTCGTTGGTTGATCGGTATTCACTGGAGAAAAGATGGAAAGCCAATTTGGAACGATCCAAGCTTATTGGCATCTTTTTCTGAGGAGTATAAAATGCCCAGGAATATTACCAAACGATTTTTAAAGACTTTAGGTGGGTATTTAGGTTGTAAGACCAATAGTGTAATACCGGCATATGAAGATGCATTTTACTTTTTATGGGAAGAGAGTAAGCTGCCCGTAGACGTTGATCCTAAAAAATATAATAAAGACGATAGCCACTTACGTAGAAAACTAGGTGAGATATTGGAAAAAGGGATTGGTGAAGCGGTAGGTCATGTGTATCCGCTGACCAAAAAGAACAATAAATGGCTAACCAATAAGTGGAAGTTCAGAAACAAACACTTGTTATTGACGCCAGGTAATTCTGCAATTGGTTTAAGGTTACCATTGGCGGCTCTGCCAAAAGATCCACCAATACCGTCAGAACCTACGGCAGAAGTAGAGTTGTTTGAAAATACACCGGACTTACCAAATACGAGCGATGCTTTAGAAAAAAGGCTTAAGCTAAAATCATCATCTCATCCAAGAAAACACCCTTATGTAAGAACAGCTATTTGTGCAGAAGTTCGTGAAAGTAAATTGTTCTTATACTTACCGCCACTAGATAGTGCTGAAGACTTTTTAGATTTGGTAGCAAGTATAGAAGCCACTGCAAAAGAACTGAAGGTTCCGGTAATTTTAGAAGGCTATGAACCGCCTAGAGATAACAGGTTAGAAGTATTGAAGGTAACTCCAGATCCGGGAGTGATAGAGGTTAATGTACATCCGGCGAAAAACTGGCAAGAACTTACCGATAATACGTTGACATTATATGCCGAAGCAAAACAAGCACGTTTAGGTACGGAAAAATTTATGTTAGATGGCAAGCACACCGGTACCGGTGGTGGTAACCATGTAACGTTGGGCGGTGTAACACCTGCCGATAGTCCGCTGTTACGTAATCCGCAGTTGTTACGAAGTCTTTTGACCTTTTGGCAACATCATCCTGGATTGTCATATTTATTTTCAGGAGCGTTTATTGGTCCAACTAGTCAAGCACCACGTGTAGATGAGGCAAGATTGGAAAATTTGTATGAACTTGAAATCGCTTTTTCTCAAATACCCGATGATAAGGAAGTCCCTTTTTGGATTACGGATAGGTTGTTTAGACACTTGTTGACAGATATTACCGGTAATACCCATAGGGCAGAATTCTGTATAGATAAATTGTATTCGCCAGATTCATCTTCTGGGCGCTTAGGTATTTTAGAGCTACGTGCTTTTGATATGCCGCCCCATGCGCAAATGAGTTTAATGCAAATGTTATTGGTGCGTACCTTAGTTTCATGGTTTTGGAAAAAACCGTACAAGCATAAATTAGTGCGTTGGGGCACAGAGTTGCACGATAAATTTTTGTTAGAGCATTATGTAAAAGAAGATATCAAGGATATTGTAGAACAGTTGAACGAAGCAGGATATCCTTTTAAATTAGACTGGTTTGATCCATTTTTTGAATTCCGTTTTCCTCTTTACGGTATGGTAGATGTTAACTCCATTCAGATGGAACTACGCATGGCCATAGAACCTTGGAATGTGCTTGGAGAAGAAATGACGGGCGGCGGTACATCACGTTATGTAGATTCTTCTTTAGAACGTGTACAGGTTAAAGTCAATAATTTCAATAACAAACGTTACACATTAACCTGTAACGGTGTAAAAATTGAATTAAGCGCTACCGGTACAAAAGGGGAATATGTAGCAGGAGTTCGTTTTAAAGCTTGGGAACCGTGGTCGGCATTGCACCCAACAATTGGTGTGGATACGCCGTTGGTTTTTGATATTGTTGATGATTGGAACGATAAGTCAATTGGTGGTTGTACCTATTTTGTGGCACACCCAGGTGGTAGATCTTATGATACCTATCCAGTTAATAGTTTAGAGGCAGAATCAAGAAGAATCAATAGATTTTGGGATATTGGTATGACACAAGATGAGGTTACTCCTACAGAATTGGTCGCTTCAACAAATTTTACGGGTAGAATGGTAGAACCTAAGAAAGGTTCAAATACATTTGCATACAAAGAGATGCCTGTAAATCCTGAATATCCACATGTGACGGATTTACGTAAGAAGTAAATGAAGAGGTAATGCCAACAACAAAAACAAACTGGTTCAATAATTATAGTACCCAACGCGGCAATGATGAAATGTATGCGTTGAACAATGGTATGAAACCCTATTGGACAAAATTATTAAAGGGTTTTGATTCTTTGGGAGTCACCGGTATAAGTGCTAGACAAAAAGATATTGACTGGTTATTGTCAGAAAATGGGGTAACCTATAATGTATACAATGACCCTAAGGGAATGCATAGACCATGGAATTTGAATGTAATTCCTTTTATGTTGCACCAAGATGAATGGACAAAAGTTGAAGAGGGATTAAAACAAAGGGCAGAACTGCTGAATTTGGTTTTAAAAGATGTCTATGGAGAACGAAAACTTATTAAAAATGGAATAGTTCCTTTTGAAGTAATTTATGGTCATCGCGGTTTTCTAAGACAATGTTCAGATATGGAGCTTCAGTTAGAGAAATATTTGTCCATATATGCAGCAGATCTTTGCCGTGGTACAGATGGACGATTATGGGTTGTAAATGACCGTACAGAAGCACCATCTGGTATGGGTTATGCATTAGAGAACAGATCAACAACAAGTAGGATTTTACCTGATATTTATGCCGATATGAAGGTTAAGCGCTTGTCAGGTTTTTTCCAAGAGTTCAATCAAATGCTTATTGATGCCGCACCTGGTAAAAAAGAAAATCCGAATATTGTTATTCTTACGCCCGGCTCTCATAACGAAACCTATTTTGAACATGCCTATATGGCTTCATTTTTAGGTTATCCTTTGGTGCAAGGAAATGATTTGGTAGTGAGGGATGGCTTTCTTTGGATGAAATCCCTACAAGGTTTAAAACAGATAGATGTTGTATTACGTAGGGTAGACGATGCTTTTACAGATCCTTTGGAACTGCGTGAAGATTCACATTTAGGTGTAGCGGGATTATTGGATGTCGTTAGAAGAAAAAATGTAGCCGTTATTAACCCGATAGGAAGCGGTGTTATTGAAAACCCTGGTTTAATACCCTTTATGCCAGCAATTGCCAAGTATTTCATGGATGAAGACTTGAAGCTACCGCAAATAGCATCTTGGTGGTGTGGGCAAGAGAAAGAAAGAAATTATGTACTTAAGAATATATCAAAATTAGTAATCAAAAGAATAGATCGCACCAATAGGGAAAGTATCTATTTTGGTGAACAAATGAGTGAAGAAGAACTAGATGATCTCATAAAAGTTATTCTAGAACGCCCGTATAGATTTGTAGCCCAAGAACGGATCAATTTTTCTACGGCACCTAATTTTAGCGAAAAAGAATTGGAACCTAGAAATGTGGTGGCCAGAGCATTTTGCATTGCTTCAAAAGAACAATATGCAATAATGCCGGGAGGTTTGGTAAGGGTAGCTCCAGATGGTGAAACGGTAAGGGTATCTAACCAAAGGGGCGGTACAAGTAAAGATTTTTGGATTTTAGATGATGCTAATCTAAAAGAAGATAAAAATAGAAATTGGCAACAAAAGTCATCTATAGCTATTTCTGGTCTGGACGATTTACCTAGTCTAACGGCAGAGAATTTATATTGGGCGGGCCGTTATGTTGGTCGTACCCTGGTTAACGCAAGATTTTTGCGAACCGTAATGCGCCAAATGGCCATAGATCAAAAAAGGGCGGAAAAACCAGATTCGGAAAAGCTCACGGTACTCTTCAAAGCTGTTACACAACTAACAGGTACATACCCAGGATTCATAGGTAAGGATGAAGACGGTAAGTTGGCAATGGACAATCCGTATGAAGAAATGTTATCGGTTATTCTAGATAAAAATAGAATAGGTAGTCTGGCACATACAATAAGTATGTTCAGTAATTCTTACTACTCCATTCGTAATCTTTGGTCTTCCGATATGTGGCGTGTGTTTGAAAATATTCAGCAAATTTGGACTTCACTTGTAGACGGTGAAGATCATTCCATAAATAAAATACTTAAGGTTTTAAATCAATTAATTACTCGCTTAATAGCTTTTATGGGGTTAATTGAAGAAAGTATCATGGTACAGCAAGGTTTGTTGCTATACTTTATTGGTTTACAATTAGAGCAAAGTACCTTGAACATTACAAAATGCAGGGCATTGTTGACCATAAAGTATGATGAGCAAGTAGAGTACGATCTGTTAGAGTATTTATTGACCAGTCATGAAAGTTTAAATATATATAGGTACAGTTACCGTTCTCATATAGAGTTGGCACATGTGTTAGATCTAGTGGTTTTTGATCTTGATTATGCCCGTTCATTGACTTTTATGATCAACCGTATTCAGAAAGATATAGCACGGTTGCCTCATTCAAAATATGACCATCAATTAAACAATTACCAAAAATATATTTTTGAGGCATTCTCTAAGTTAAGGTTGGCAGAGTCTACAAAATTAGCACAAACCAATTCTGAAACAGATTTTAAACGAGGAGAATTGGATACGCTATTAAATGAGCTTTCAGATTTGTTGTACAAAGCATCACAATGCATCTCAAATACCTATTTCAATCATACAGACAAACAGACCCAATTGTTTACTCAGTCTTTTCCTATTTGATTATGATATTCAACGTTACACATATTACAAAGTACGATTATAATGCCCCGGTCAGCTATTGTCATAATATAGCAACATTGCGTCCTAGGGAATCTAAAGGGCAAGAGTTGATATTATATAGTATTGATATTTCACCAGAACCTGCAGAAATAAGTGAGCGCAAAGACTTCTTTGGAAATTATATCACTCGTTTTTCTATACAGACAGAGCATAAGACATTGAAGGTTACCACTAAGAGTAAAATCAATAGAGAATATGCAAAGTTTCATGAATCGTTCAATAGCGATGCTTGTAAAAGCATTACCATGAACGATGCGCTTGAGGCATTGAACGGCATGCATTCAGAGATACTTGAGGCAAAGCAATATGTGTTAGAATCTATTTTTATTAAAAGAACGGATAAGGCAATTCGTGATTATGCCGAATTATCCTTTAAAGGAAATAGATCTGTTTTTGAAGCAGCTTATGAATTAATGCAACGTATTTACACCGATTTTGATTTTGATTCAGAATTCTCAACCATTTCTACACCAATAGAAGAGGTAATGAAAGAGAAGAAGGGCGTGTGTCAAGATTTTGCTCAGATTGCTATAGCTTGTATACGTTCCGTTGGGTTACCAGCAAGATATATTAGTGGGTATATAGAAACCTTGCCGGCGCCCGGTAAAGAGAAGTTAGTAGGTGCAGATGCATCTCACGCTTGGTTTGCTATTTATATACCAGGTTTTGGATGGGTAGACTTTGATCCAACAAACAATCAAATACCAAAAGACCAACATATAGTTGTGGGGTGGGGTAGAGATTATTATGATGTGCCTCCTTTAAAAGGAGTCGTGTATGGTAGTGGTCAAAGTAAACTGAATGTCGCTGTTGATATTGCTGCGGTGGTTTAAAGGAACCTATGGCTTAGATCATAAATAGGCCATTCCCACCAAATCGGTTAGTTCCCCCGAAATACCTCATCAGTAGGATGGCCATAGCATTTATGTTATAGTTTTTGACTAGTGTTTATACTTATTTTTAAGTACGGCAAACCTAATACCATTTTAAAGAACATGATTACGGTTTTCCGTAACGGTGGCTACTATCTTTAAATTAGACCTAAATCTTTTACAATTGCTACAAGGTGAATTGCATTATTGGCATTAAATTGAATGCGTAGTTTGTTTAAACGCTTTTCAATAGAACTAAGGCTTGCAGGTGAAATATTCTCTTTTCTATATAAAGCGCTTATTTCATCTTGAGATAAACCTTTGCTAAGATTATCTAATAATGAAATGTCATAATCGTTTATTTCAAGTTCATTTTCACTACTGAAGGCATTAGAAACTTCTGGCGATAAGTATTTTTCATCTTTAGCTATCTCACTTATTGCCTGAGTAAGGTTTTTAAGTCCGGTTCTACTCTTACAAACATATGCATCTATATGATGTTGATTGAAGAGCGTACGCACCGCCTGCAGTCGATCTTCGACCGAGTAGACAATTACCTTTAAGTTTGGGAATTCAGATTTTAATTTTGCAACCAACGAGTGCCCAGATGGGTAGGTTTGGGATCTGTGGTCTACTTTGAAGGAGAGATCGGATATCACCAGATCAAATGGTGCATTATCAAGATCAGCTCTCTTAATTTTTAGGTACGCATCATCACAATACTGTACTTGATCTATTTGTATGACTCCCAATTCGGTCAGTAAAGAAAACACACCTTTGTTAATGTCTTCCATATCCTCCGCAACTAAAACTTTTTTGAACATGCCTTAAATTATTATTGATGCCTTAAAGCCATCACCTTGCTTAGATTCAAAATTAATAGTTCCATTTATAGAAGCGATACGGGATTCCGTATGTTGTAGCCCATTTTTTTTAAAAAGATCACATCCAACGCCATTATCCTTATAATTTATAATCATTTTAGACCCCTTTTTTTTAAAAACTAGAGTAACGAAAGTTGCTTGGCTATGTTTTCGCATATTAGTCATGAGTTCTTGCAATACCCTGTAAATAGTAGTCTTTTTAAGTTCAGGTACGGTATTCCATGGCATTTTTGAAAGGTTTCGGGTAATTACTTTTACTTGATCGTTCTTATACCCTAGTAGTAAATCATTTAATTGTAGCCCAAAATCTTCACTAAGATCAATTGCGCTATTTTCTCTAGAAATATCTCGTGTTTTGGTGTAAATTTTTTCCATTTCGTCCAAAATAGCATTGTTGATACCTAAATTGTTCTCAAGAGAAGTCATCACTTTGTACATATCATTTGCTACTTCATCATGTACTTTTTTAGCAATTCTAGTTTCTGTTTTATAGATTTCTTCAATTTTGGCTTTGCGGTATCTGTTGCGATAGATAAAGTAAGAACCAACTAAGATTAGAAAAATGATGAATGCCAGAGCTTGGTAAGCCAGTCGTTTACGAGATTCAATTTCCTGAAGAAGAATACTAGCTTGTGTTTTCTTTTGTTCTTCGGCAACATTGTATTTTAAAAACGCATTTTTATTTTCTGCAATTTGTTTGGCATTAGCT
>NZ_JBDVOT010000241.1:0-6454 GCF_039968975.1 Maribacter sp.
AAAATCATCATTACTGGTCACAAGTATATCAAAGGTATTATTTTTTTCTACTGATACCGCATCATCTAACGGAATAGGGAAAAAGCTATCAGTAGTATCGTCAAGTAAATTTCCATCTGCATCATCTCCATTATCGGAAAGATCATCTGTATCACCAGAACCGTACGGACTATCAGCCAAAACACTTACCTGATTAATTACTCCGCCTTCTGCAATCTCATTTGCAGTTAACATATGGCTTGCAGTATATTTTGCCACTTCACCAGCTAAAAGCGTACCTTCTGAAGAACTCATTGTTGAAGATGAGAAAGATGGAGCACTACTTAATGTAATTATATTTCCGCTAGCATCTTTGAACGTATCTGTTAAAGCAACATTAGTAATTTTTACATTTCCCGTGTTTTCTACTTCAATAGTATAATCTACTGCATCACCTATAGCAACAGGAGAACTAAAATTATTTACAACTGTCTTTGTTACTTCTATTTCTGGTTCAGCTATAATTAGATTGGATATTACAAACTCAACCTCATCATTAAAACCTAAAAGGCTTCCAGAAACATATACATTCATTTGAATAGATTCCACAGCATCATCCATACGCATGGTACCACCACCCGTTCCTGTTGTTGAACCATTACCACACTCCCCACCATTCGTACTTATTAATGATCCTGAATCTATATTAAAAGTCGTACTGGTGAATTCAAAAATAGGTCCATTTCTACTTAAATTAGACCAAGAACCATTGGTGGATGTAAAAACACCTGTACTTGAACCTGATAATAGAGGGAAAGGTAAAATACTATAAGTTCCTACCTTATCCACATTAATTAAGGGGTTGGTCAAATAAACCTCGTTCCCCGAAGTAGCGTCAAAAAAATGAAATTCCAAAGTGCCTGATATTAAGGAGCTTAAAGAAATTTCTAAAGAAGGACTCCCAAAAATATCTGGAGTTGGATCTCCATAAGTTGTATCAGAAGTACACTCTATTGTTTCATTTCCTAATACAATAACACCACCAGTAACCCTAGCTTCTATTCTAACAAGACCGTCTGAGCTTATAGACTCCCAGGTAGTTGATAGTGGTTTTTGACTCCAAGTAGTGGTTTGTTGCGAATAAGAGGTACTGTTTACTAGCATCATTAGGACAAAGACAAAGAGTCCTTTCCAAAAAGAATTTAGAATAGAATATGTAGTAATCGGTTTAGTCATTGGCTAAAAAAATCCATTAATACTATTTCAGTTTCAATGAATATTAAATCTTATGTTAATTAAAGGTAACAGTAGCCTTGCAGCGATTAAACAAATTGTTGTCAATACACTAATATGGAAGGTATACCAAGTAAAATCTGTGGAAAGTATTAGCTAAACCATTAATTTACAGTACTAAATAATAGTTTTAATAGTTTGATTTTAGTGGTTTACCGATGCTAATTATGACCGTAAAAATATTTGAATATTAAAAAAAGATGAAAGGGAGAATAGGTATTAAAAATAATTAAACAAGAATATACCAAAAGGTATTTCAAATTAATAAAATAACTAGCCAAGAAGAAAATATGTAACCTACTTAATCAAACTTGCAAAATTAAAAGCGGCATTTGCAAGATTGTCATTACTCTGCTCCATAGCTTGTTTTAAGGTAGAAATACCTCTTACAATCGATGCAACGTAAGCTAAACCAAATTCTTGTTGCTGTGCCACGGTTATACTTACCGATCCGCAAAGTGCGGCAACAGGTATTTTATGTAGCTTGGCAGATGTTATTACACCATCTATTGTTTTACCAGACAACGTTTGCTCATCTAACTGACCTTCTCCAGTAATAATCCAATCTGCATTTTTAATGGCTTTATCAAAATCTGCTAGCTCTTTTACCAAATTATTACCAGAAATTAATTCGCCATTTAGAAAAACTAGAGCGCCGCCACCTACTCCGCCAGCAGCACCGGCACCACTTATGTTCTGCAAATCAATTTTATAATGCTTTTTAATAATCTCGGAAAAATTGCACAAACCTTGATCGAGAAATATGATTTCCTTTTCTGAAGCACCTTTCTGAGCTCCATAAATATATGCGGCACCTTGTAATCCATAAAAAGGATTGGTTACATCACATGCTACCTTAAATGTTACAAGATCCAGCTGATTATGCTTATTAGAATCGTCAATTGTTCTTACTTTAGAAAGATTCTTACCTATAGGGGATAATTCTTGTTCGTTTTCATCTAAAAATCGATATCCTAAAGCATTTGCCATACCCATACCACCATCATTGGTAGCACTACCGCCAATACCTAAAATTATTTCTGTTGCACCTTTTTCTAATGCATCATAAATCAATTCTCCCATCCCGTATGTTGTCGTTTCCATGCAGTCAAACTCATCAACATTCAGTAATTTCAATCCAGACGCTTCTGCCATTTCTATGTAGGCGATCTTTGTTTCATCAGAATATAAATAAGATGCATTTATAGGTCTAAACAGCGGGTCGTTTACAGTAATAGTAACCGTTTCTCCTTTTATGTAATGTTTAACCACTTCCATAGTGCCATCACCACCATCTGCCAGCGGTTTTTTTACTATTTCTGCATCTTTAAAAACCATTCTTATACCCTCTTCTACCGCATCGCAAAATTCGAATCCGGTTAGTGAACCTTTAAACTTATCTGGTGCTATTACAAATTTCATCGCTATAAGATTAATTTAAAATATTTGGTAATCCAAAACTAAATAATACTATTACTACAAAGCAGGTCAATTATATTGTCACTTCTCCTTTATCGGAACAGTATTCAAACCTTAAGTCATTTATAACCTTTTCAGTTAGCCTTACAGCTACCAGAAAATACCATCAATAAAATAGCCAAAATAGGTTTCAATAACTCAGTAAACTCTACAATAGTTAGCTCCGAATTGACCACGGTAGACCAATCCGTAGAGATCAAAACGAGCCATATTATAAGAGACTCATCCTTTATGGTCAAAAAGACATTATACGGTAGCTTATATTATAGTGGAATATTACCGTGTTTTTTCCTTGGTAAAACCGCTACTTTATTTTCAAGCATGGTATAAGCCTTTATTAATTTTCGTCTGGTATCTTTCGGCAAAATAACCTCATCTATAAAACCTCTTTGAGCTGCACTGTAAGGGTTTGCAAATAGTTTAGCATACTCCGCCTCTTTTTCTGCCAATTTCGCTTCAGGATCATCTGCAGCGCCTATTTCTTTTCTAAAAATAATCTCACTCGCACCTTTAGCTCCCATTACCGCAATTTCAGCACCTGGCCATGCATAATTTAAATCGGCCCCAATGTGTTTGGAGTTCATAACATCATAAGCACCACCATATGCTTTTCTTGTAATTACGGTAACTTTAGGTACCGTTGCTTCACTTAGGGCATACAGTAATTTAGCCCCGTTGGTTATAATACCGTTCCATTCTTGATCTGTACCCGGTAAAAATCCTGGAACATCTACCAATACTAACAGTGGAATATTGAAACAATCACAAAAACGCGCAAAACGTGCCGCTTTTTTAGAACTATCAACATCTAATACACCTGCTAAACTTATAGGTTGATTAGCGACAATACCAATACTTTTACCTCCTAATCTTGCAAAACCTACCACAATATTATCGGCATAGGCTTCATGTATTTCAAAGAACGAATCTTGATCAATAATACCATTGATGACGGTACGCATATCATAGGGTTGATTTGCGTTTTCCGGAACAATATCTTCTAATACATCACGAACTTCATTACCAAGTTCAAATGGAATATCAGTAGGTTTATCCTCACAGTTCTGAGGCATATAACTAATTATCTGCTTAATTTGATTGATACATTGAATATCATTAGCAGCAGTTAAATGTGTTACTCCAGATTTGGTGGCATGCGTTAATGCACCACCAAGTTCTTCTGATGTTACCTCTTCATTCGTTACCGTCTTCACCACATTTGGTCCTGTCACGAACATATAACTGGAGTTTTCTACCATTAAGGTAAAATCAGTCATTGCTGGCGAATACACCGCACCACCTGCACATGGACCCATAATGGCAGAAATTTGAGGAATCACTCCTGATGCCATTACGTTTTTATGAAATATATCAGCATAACCACCCAAAGAACGAACTCCTTCTTGAATACGCGCACCACCACTATCATTAAGACCAATCATAGGTACACCTATTTTCATAGCCATATCCATGATTTTACAGATTTTTTCGGCATGTGTTTCAGATAAAGCACCACCAAAAACCGTAAAATCTTGTGCAAAAACACAAACTTGTCTTCCATTGATAGTACCATAACCTGTTACTACGCCGTCACCATAAAAGACTTGTTTTTCCATACCAAAATCTTTAGTACGGTGGGTAACTAAAGCCCCCATTTCTTCAAATGACCCTTCATCTAACAAAAAATGAATACGTTCATATGCAGTTAACTTTCCTTTAGCATGTTGCTTGTCAATACGTTCTTGACCACCACCCATTTTACCCAATGCTAGTTTCTCCGCTAATATTTCTTTATTATTTTTCATTGTAACCGTTCAAATCCTTATTGCAATTTTACACTCTACTTTTATGCCAATTAGAGGCAACCATAGTGGGCACTTTTAATGTCTTATCATTCTCCAAATACAACTTCAAAGCAACCAACGCAGCTATTCTTCTTTCTTCTGCATACTGTTTTTCTAACAGCTCTGGAGAATAGAAGTTTTTAACAAAGTGAGTATCGAAATTTCCAGAAGTAAATGCTTCATGCTCACAAACAAATTTGCCAAAAGATAAGGTAGTAGCAACACCTTCTACCTTGTAATCATCAATTGCCTTTATCATTAATTGTATAGCTTCTTCCCTATTTTTACCATAGGTAATCAACTTAGATATCATTGGATCATAGTAAATAGGCACTTCCATACCTTCCTCAAAGCCATCATCTACACGAATACCTTCACCAATAGGCATCTTATAGGTTGATAACGTACCAATACTCGGCATAAAATTCGCTAATGGATCTTCAGCATATACACGTACTTCTAACGCATGACCTTTAATTTTCAAATCGCTTTGCGTAAAAGCCAACTTTTCACCACGAGCTACTTTTATTTGCTGCTCAACCAAATCAATACCAGATATTAATTCAGAAACTGGATGCTCCACTTGCAACCTTGTATTCATTTCCAAGAAGTAAAAATTCTTGTTTTCGTCCAGTAAGAATTCTACCGTACCGGCACCTACATAATCACAAGCTTTGGCTACTTTGATAGCAGCTTCGCCCATGGCTTCCCTAATTTCAGGAGTTAATACTGCAGACGGAGCTTCTTCAACTACCTTTTGGTGCCTTCTTTGTACACTACATTCCCGTTCAAATAAATGAACCGTATTACCATGCGTATCGGCTAAAACTTGAATTTCTATATGTCTGGGTGAGCCTACATATTTTTCTATAAATACGGAACCATCGCCAAAAGCAGCTTGCGCCTCACTGATAGCCCGCTGCATTTGTTCCGGTAAATCTTTTAAGTTTTCGACAACTCTCATTCCCTTACCGCCACCGCCAGCAGATGCTTTTATTAAAATAGGAAAACCTATTTGCTTAGCTACCTTTTCAGCCAAGGCAACATCTGTTATTGCTTCTTCAATACCGGGCACCATAGGTATATCATAATCACGAACCGCCTCTTTTGCAGCAAGCTTATTCCCCATAACCTTAATAGCACGGGGCTTAGGACCTATAAACGTGATGCCGTTATCTTCGACCATTTGGGCGAACACTGCATTTTCACTTAAGAATCCGTAGCCTGGATGAATACCTTCCGCTCCAGTTACTTTTGCCGCATCTATAACTTTTTCCATTACCAGATAAGATTCTGATGATGGCGCAGGACCTAAAAGAACTGCTTCGTCAGCAAACTTTACATGTGGAGAATGGCGATCAACTTCTGAATAAACGGCAACTGTTTTAATACCCATCTTTTGGGCGGTCTTCATTATTCTTAAAGCTATTTCACCTCTATTGGCTATCAGTATTTTTTTCATTAAAACTTAATTTAATCGATTGTCGAAATCTAATTTCTCAGTATGTATCCCAGAAATTAATAAGATACTTTTTTATACATATGACGATGGATATTATTCCATTTCAATTATTAATTGTGCTTTTTCTACCGCATCATCTTTCTTCACCTCAATGGACTTTATAGTTCCTTCTCCTTGAGCAAGGATAATATTTTCCATTTTCATGGCAGATAAAACCAATAAGGGGGTACCTTCAACAATCTCCTGCCCTACCTCAACCATAACATCAACAATTAGCCCGGGCATTGGTGCTTTTACTTCATTAAGTTTTTGGGTAGTTACCGCTAATAATCCCATTTTTTTCACCTGTTGATCGTATTCATCTTCAAGCTTAACCTCATATATATTTCCATTAATA
>NZ_JBDVOT010000242.1:0-13268 GCF_039968975.1 Maribacter sp.
AATTAATCATATTGAACCAGAGAACATATTGTATATGGGCGACGACATACCAGATATTCCACCAATGAAAGCAGTAGCTTTAGCTACATGTCCACAAAACGCAGTAGCCGAAGTAAAAAGTGTAAGCCAGTATATCTCTCACATTAATGGAGGTAATGGTTGTGTACGTGATGTTATAGAACAAGTATTAAAAGTACGTGGAGATTGGACCAGTCACTTTAGTGCCGCAAACGATTAATAAATGTTGAAGAACAAATTAAAAGATTACCATTTAATATTAGCATCTGGCTCTCCAAGAAGGCATCAGTTCTTTAAGGAAATGGAGCTTGACTTTGAAGTAAGAATAAAATCTGTTGATGAAATTTATCCTCCTGAATTAAAAGGAGCTGAAATATCAGATTACCTGGCAAAATTAAAGGCAGAAGTATTTTTACGCGAGTTACAGTCAAACGATATTCTTATTACATCTGATACAGTTGTATGGCATAACAATGAATCTTTAGCCAAGGCAGAAGATAGCTCAGAAGCTGAAGAAATGCTCAAAAAACTATCGGGAGATTGGCATCAAGTAATTTCATCTGTATGTTTCACCACAACTGAACGACAGATTGTACAACATTCAATTACTGAAGTTAAGTTCAAAAATTTATCGGAAGAAGAAATTTTTCATTATATAAAAGAATATCAACCGTACGATAAAGCAGGTGCATACGGCATTCAAGAATGGATTGGACTTATAGGAATAGAAGAAATTAAAGGTTTGTATACCAACGTTGTTGGCTTACCAACACAACTTGTGTACAAAACCTTATCTCAATTGGTAACATAGTATATTAAAACCCATGACAAGTATGAAACTATTAAAGTTAAAAACTATAGTTTACAGCATTTTCGTAGTAGCAATATTTTTGACCAGCTGCAAAGAGCAAACAAATACTAATAGCAATACTTTAGCCATGGCAAACATTCCTTTAAATGAGGAAGTTCCTAAAAAACAGCTCTCGCAAGAGTTTAAAGATTATTGGTACAATGGCACAGCAGAAATCACCTCATATAAACTAGAACAAGCTAGATATGGTGAAATGAGAGAAGGTACAGCTATGATGATATATGTTACAGAACCTTTTTTACCAGATGCTCAAGTAAAAGCTGATAATAGCAACAAGAGTAATATTCCTGTTTTAAAACTCAATTCTACTAAAAACTATATCACAGGTATATACCCCTACTCTATAATGACAAGCAGTTTTTATCCTGTACACGATAATCAACATGCTCTTAAATTATCTTTTTCATCTCAAGAATGGTGTGGTCATGTTTATGCTCAGTTAAACAATAAAGATGATTTTGAAATCATGAGCCATTCTTATTTTGAATCTGAAGGTGACAAACAGTATCATTTGGACAAAGCGCATCTTGAAAACGAAATATGGAATAAAGTAAGAATTGACCCGTCTGACTTACCAACGGGTGAGATTACAATGATTCCATCTTTAGAATTTATACGATTAACCCATAAAGAATTTAAGGCTTACAAAGCTATTACTTCGTTAACTGAAGCAAATGGTACAAAGACCTATGAAATCAATTACCCAGAATTAGAACGCACATTAAAAATCAATTTTGAAGACAAATTTCCGTATTTAATAGAAAGCTGGACAGACACTTTCCATGATGGCTATGGTGCTAATAAAAAAATACTGACTTCAAAAGCCACAAGAATTAACAGGATTACAACACCCTATTGGCAGCAAAAATCCAATAAGGATTTATCTTTACGCGATAGTTTAGGGTTATAATATGAAAGAATTTATTGCTGAACATCATAATGAGCTTATCTACAGTCTCATTACCTTAATTGTTATTCTTGTATTAAAATTTTTGTTTACTACTGCTGTAAGAAAGGTCAGTAAAATAAGCGATTTCAATCCGGTTAGAACCAACCTGATAATCAAGTTTGTAAATATCGCTTTGACTGTAATTACCATAGTGGCGCTTACATTGGTTTGGAGTGTAAATTATCAAGATTTAGGAGTAATGCTATCTTCTGTATTTGCAGTTATAGGCGTGGCGTTGTTTGCTCAATGGTCCATTTTAAGTAATATAACCGCAGGCGTTATTATTTTCTTTTCTTTTCCATTCAAAATTGGCAATACCATACGTATTTTGGACAAAGAATTATTAGACCCAAATAATACAGATTTAGACAAATTCGTAATTGAGGATATTAGAGCCTTTCACCTTCATTTAAGAAGAAGTAACGGTGAAATTTTGACCTACCCTAATAACCTTTTACTTCAAAAAGGAGTTATTCTGATATCTACCTATCAACAAGGTGAGTTTATAAGTGCTGAAGAACAAGAAGAACAAACCACATGATTTTGTTAAAGAAGTCGTAAAAACAAGTATGCTTAGTACCTAATCTTATTATATTTGGAATTACTACCAAAACCAACATAAAATGCGTTATTTATTAGGGTTTCTAACCTGTAGTCTTTTTGTACTCAGCACCCTCAAAGCCCAAAACCCTAAAAATAGTTCTTCCACAGATATTTATCACTCCATCGAAAAACTGAATTTTCTTGGAACAGCACTTTACATTGCAGCACACCCAGATGATGAAAACACACGTTTAATCGCTTATTTGGCAAATGATGTCAAAGCTAGAACAGGTTATTTATCTTTAACCAGAGGTGATGGTGGACAAAATTTAATTGGACCGGAATTACGTGAGCTTTTGGGAGTATTACGAACGCAAGAGTTACTTGCTGCAAGACGCGTTGACGGTGGTGAACAATTTTTTAGCCGCGCAAATGATTTTGGATATTCCAAACTACCCAGCGAAACCTTAAAAATCTGGGATAAAGAAGACATTCTTGCTGATGTTGTAAGAACTATACGCAAGTTTAAACCAGATGTCATCATCAATAGATTTGATCACAGAACTCCAGGTACCACCCATGGTCACCATACATCTTCGGCAATGCTGAGTTTTGAAGCCTTTGACCTTGCCAATGACACAAAAGCTTTTCCAGAACAATTATCATCCACCAGCACATGGCAACCAAGAAGACTATTTTTTAATACCTCTTGGTGGTTTTACGGTAGTCAAGAAAAATTTAAAGCGGCGGATAAAACTAATCTTCTGCATATGGATGTAGGCACCTACTACCCTATTTTAGGCAAGTCTAACAATGAAATTGCCTCATTGGCAAGCAGTCAACATCTTTGCCAAGGTTTTGGAAGACTAACCTCAAGAGGTTCAGAAGATGAATATATAGAATTATTAAAAGGCGATTTACCAAAAGACAAATCTGATCCTTTTGATGGCATAGATACTACTTGGAATAGAATTGATGGAGGAAAGGCTATTGGCGATATTCTTTATGATGTACAAGAGAATTTCAATTTTAAAAATCCAACAGTTCATTTACCAAAATTGTTAGAAGCATATCAGTTATTGCAAAATGTTACTGATGAACATTGGAAGAATTTAAAAACCACGCAATTAACCACCATTATTTCAGCAATATCAGGATTACACTTAGAAGCTTTTACAAAAACTTCATTTACAAACCCAGGTCAAAATGTTGATGTTCAAATTCAAGCATTGAACAGAAGTGATATTAAGGTTGAACTTAAATCAGTATTTCTTAATGAGCAGAATACGAATATTGAAAATAGTGTCTTAAAGAACAATCAATTATTAGAAAAGAAAATTGATTTAGATATTCCGGTTTCCACAAATTTCACAAGCCCTTACTGGTTGATGGAAAAAGGAACTTTAGGCACATATACTGTTAAGAATTCAGATTTAATTGGTAAACCAGAAACTCCAAGAGCTTTTAATGCAACATTTAATTTGGCTATAAATGGAGTATCCATTCCTTTTACAAAACCGGTTGTTTACAAATATGCTAAACCGGATAAAGGAGAAATATATCAACCTTTTGAAGTCATACCAGAGGCTACCGCAAATTTTACAGATAAAGTTTTAATTTTTGCTAATGCATCACAAAAGAAAATACCAGTTACCGTTAAGGCACATAAAGACAGTATTTCTGGTACAATAGAGTTAAAATATGGTAAAGGATGGCAAATAGATAATAAATCACAACAGTTTTCAATTGCTAAAAAAGGTGATGAACAAACCGTTTACTTTACATTGACACCACCAGCCACTGAAAATGAAAGTAGCATCTCTCCCATTATTAAATTAAACGGTAAAGAAATAACCAAAGAACTTGTAAATATAGCCTATGACCATGTACCTACACAAACGGTACTGTTACCTTCAGAAACCAAGGTTGTGCGCTTAAATATTCAAAAGGCAGGCGAAAACATTGGTTACATAATGGGTGCAGGTGATGAATTACCTACAAGTTTAGAACAAATTGGCTATAATGTTCAACTCATTGATCCTTCAACTATTACAGAAGAATCGCTAAAAAAATATGACGCAGTTGTTTTAGGGATAAGAGCTTATAATGTAGTAGATGAGCTAAAATTTAAGCAACGCTTTATATTAGATTATGCAAAAAATGGCGGTACGGTAGTTGTACAATATAACACAGCTAGTAGATGGGGCGCTCAATTTGAAAATATTGCTCCTTATGACCTTGAAATCTCTAGAGACCGTGTAACCAATGAAAATTCTGATGTAAAGATAATCGCAAAAGATAATTCGCTTGTACATTTTCCTAACGAAATTGACGAAAGTGATTTTAATGGTTGGGTGCAAGAGAGAGGGCTATATTTTCCTAATAAATGGAGTGAAAAATTCACACCTGTTTTAGAAATGCACGATGAAGGAGAAGAATCAACAAAAGGAAGCCTATTAATTGCCCCTTACGGAAAGGGAAACTATATTTATACCGGACTGAGCTTTTTTAGAGAATTACCAGTGGGCGTTCCAGGTGCATATAAATTGTTCTCAAACATGCTATCCGTTGGAAAAGATAAAGTAGAAACGAAAGCCAAAATCAAAGGATGAGTAAAGAACGAGATGAAAATAAAACTTGGAAAAAAGAGTATAGCATTGTATTGGTGCTAAATCTCATATATGTTCTTATTTTCTTTTACGTAATGACTTCATTCAATTAATATGGAAGGATTAGATTGGATTATTCTTGCTGGCACACTTCTTTTCATCGTTGCGTACGGAGTATGGAAAACTAAAGGAAGTAAAAATGTAGATGACTACGTGCGTGGCGGCAGCGAATCTAAATGGTGGACAATTGGTCTGTCCGTTATGGCCACCCAAGCCAGTGCCATTACTTTTTTATCTACTCCAGGCCAAGCATTTCATGATGGTATGGGCTTTGTTCAATTCTATTTTGGACTACCCTTGGCAATGATCATCATTTGTATGGTATTTGTTCCACTTTACCATAAAATGAAGGTTTACACCGCCTATGAATTTCTAGAAGGTAGATTTGACCTTAAAACCCGTTCTTTAGCGGCTGTCTTATTTTTGATACAAAGAGGACTAGCAGCAGGTATTACTATTTTTGCACCTTCAATTATTCTATCTGCAGTTCTTGGATGGGATTTACGCACTTTAAACATCATACTTGGTTCTTTAGTGATAATATACACCGTATCTGGTGGCACCAAAGCTGTTAGTGTTACGCAAAAACAGCAAATGTTCATTATTATGACGGGTATGTTCATCACATTCTTTTTCATATTAGGCTATTTACCATCTGATATAACTTTTAGCAAAGCAATGAAAATTGCAGGCGCTAGCAACAAATTAGAAATTTTAAATTTTGATTTAGATACATCTAGCAGATATACATTTTGGAGCGGTATTACTGGTGGACTTTTCCTGTTTTTGGCATACTTTGGTACAGATCAAAGTCAAGTGCAGCGTTATTTATCTGGTAAATCCGTAAGAGAAAGTCAGCTTGGTCTAATCTTCAATGCTGTCCTAAAAATACCAATGCAATTTTTTATTCTTTTAGTAGGTGTAATGGTTTTTGTATTCTATCAATACAATCCATCACCTTTAAACTTCAATCCGTCTGCAACACAAGCGGTGATGGAGTCTAGTTACGCTGAAGATTATAAGCTACTTCAAGAAGGTCAAATTGCATTAGAAGCAGAAAAAAGAATTGCTCAAAATAAATTTTCTGCTGCATTAGAAATAAAAGAATTTACCGCTGTTGAAGAGGCTAAAAAACAAATCATACGTATCAATCATAAAGATAGCACTAATCGTATTGCTGCCAAATCTTTAATAAAACAGGCAAATGATTCCGTTGAAACCAATGATAAAGATTACGTATTCATCCACTTTATCCTTAACAACCTACCTACTGGTTTAGTCGGTTTATTATTAGCGGTTATTTTATCTGCAGCAATGTCATCAACAGCTTCAGAATTAAATGCATTGGGCACTATAACTGCATTAGACCTCTACAAGAGAAATAGAAAAACAGAAAACTTATCTGAAGAACACTATGTAAAAGCATCAAAATTTTTCACGTTAATTTGGGGAATTGTCGCCATATTAATAGCCTGTGTGGCAAACTTATTTGATAATTTAATACAATTAGTAAATATCATTGGTAGTATCTTCTACGGCAATGTTTTAGGTATATTCTTAATCGCTTTTTTCTTTAAATTCATAAAAGGAAATGCTGTTTTCTTCGCTGCGGTAATAACTCAGATTATCATATGCATAATCTATTATTACTTAATTCACATTTATCCTTCAGGTCAGGAAAAATTAGGATATTTATGGCTTAATTTTTTCGGTGCAGCTTTGGTAATTGTAATATCATTTATATTTGAAGCCTTTGATCGAATGCTGAAAAAACCACTAGCAACCAGTTAAGAATACCACACAATCATAAATGATACTTAGAGAGATAGAGTCTTATTTTATAGAAAATTATGCCAATAAGCCTACTATTATAAAAGGCCCTGGACGAATTAATCTTATTGGGAACATACTGATTATAATGAAGGTTTAGTACTACCCGCTTCTATTGAAAAAGGAATTTATTTTGCAGTATCAAGTAATCATAAAGACAGTATTCAAATTGAAACCTTTTTAACACAGCCAGAGAAAATTGTCTTTCAGTTAAATGGTAAGCATAACATATTTAAATCGTTTTGGGGCAACTACTTTAAGGCAATTATAGAAATACTTATTGAAAAAGAATATCCTCTGAAAGGAATGGATTGCGTCTTTGGTGGAGATATCCCTATTGGATCAGGACTCTCATCTTCTGCAGCATTATGCTGTGGTTTTATATACGCAATTACTAAAGTATCAGATAAAGAAATCTCAAATGAAGCTATTGCATTAATTGCACAAGAAGCAGAACATAGAATAGGTTTAAATTGTGGTTTAATGGATCAATACGCCGTACTCTTTGGCAAAAAAGGTAATGCCTTTTTCTTAGATTGCAAAGACCTAAGTTACAGTTACATTCCTATTAACTTAGAGGGTTATAGCTGGGTTTTGGTGAATTCTAACATCAAGCATAATTTAGCAGTAGACTCTGAGTACAATAAAAGACGTGTTTCTTGCAAAAACATAGTAAAGCAAGTTCAAAAATATAGACCTGAGATAACATCTTTAAGAGATGTGACCAAAGAAAATCTATCTACAGTTAAAAATGATGTGAATGCTATTGATGCTCAACGTGCCAAGTATATAATCGAAGAAAATAATCGTGTACGTAAAATGATAAAGGCTCTAACGGATGGCGATGCAAATGCTATTGGTGCTATTTTAAAAGAAGGTCACTGGGCAATGTCTAAACAGTATGAAATTACCACAGCTGAATTAGATATATTGGTCAAAATCGGTGAAAGCTTAGATAGTGTTTTAGGTTCTAGAATGATGGGAGGCGGATTTGGAGCTTGTACAATTAATCTCGTGAAAACAGAAAAGCTGGATACAAGTATAAAATCTATGCTAAAACAATATAAAGAACACACCGATATTGATGCCGAATATTACCATTTAGCAATAGATGACGGAGTAAAAATGTTCGAATAAAAATTACCATAAAAAAAGTCCGAATTTTACAACTCGGACTTTTTTATCTTATAAGAATACTACTTATTTAGAACTCCACTCTTTAATAGAATCATTGTTCATTTTAATATAATCATTGTTACCAGCTTCAGTGGCGCTTACTAATGACTTCTTAGCAGCTTCAATTGCTCCTTTTTTATCACCTGCTTTGGCTAAAATCAAAGATTGTTGTCTTAGTTGCCAAAATGCTGGTTTTTCCGTCATGGACATAGCTTTGTCCATCCACTCTTTTGCTTTATTGATATCTTTTCCTTCGCTAGCATAGTACACTGCAGCTGCATAGTAATCACCTGCAGATGGTCCGTTCAAAGTTTTATCAATACTACCCATTACAGTAGTATCGGTATCAACAGTAAAAGGAATTGCAACATATGTGTTTTCCCAAATGATACCAATGTTTGCACCATTACTTGTTACATCATCAAAAGTAATCGTAAAAGTTTCAACAGGCATTTCAATGTTATAGACCGGTACAGATAACTTAGCTACTACTTTGCTCTCTTCCCAGTTACTTGGTGTACCACCACCTACGGTATCGGTATAAATAAAAACTTCCCAATTAGAAGCTCCTGGTTTAGTAAAAATAGAATACGTTCCCGCTTTTACTTCCTTACCCGCAATAGTTACGTCAGCATCAAAAGTTACCAAGGTATAACCATTTGCCCCAGTTCTCCATAATTTATCAAAAGGCACTAAGTTGCCAAACACTTTTCTACCTCTCATAGAAGGTCTAGAGTAGTCAATGCTTACTTCTGTTAAACCTACAGTTTGCATAATTTTTGCAGCCGGACTTGGTGCAGGTGTATTTATTTGTGCCTCAACAGTTAAGGAAGCAACAATTGCTAATAAAAAGAGTACTACTTTGTTCATGATTGTTTTACTGATTAGTTATTTCTAGCAAAACTAATTATAAAGGAGGGGTAGAAATGTTAACAATTTCTTAAATACTAATAAACAGCAAAAGAAGTAGCTACTACACCATCTTCTAAAAATAAAGCCAAATAGTAAATAGAAGATTCCAAATGATTAGATATGATTCCTTTCTTACCTATATCTCCGGTATTTTGCCATACTTCTTTACCAGTTACGTCATAAATCACCTGTCCAAAAACTGTTTTATCAGTTGTTATAGCGTAATAATAGCGACTAGAAACATTATCTCTATATATAATCAATTCATCTTCTTGATCGGTATTTTCAGGAAATACAGGTAATATTGGATCTTCAGGATTATCAGATTCTTCTGGAATTTCAGGTTCAGCAGGATTCTCAGGTTCCTCTGGAGCATCAGGTTCCTCTGGAGCATCAGGCACCTCTGGATCTTCTGGATTCTCTGGTTCCTGAGGGTTTTCAGGTTCCTCTGGTTCTGTAGGTTCTTCTTCTATAGTCGGTATCTGAAAAGAAAACAATCTTGAAGGTGACTCAATAGTAGGCGTTTGCCTAGAATAATACTCCGAAGAGAAATAGTAATTTTCTGTACTAGTCTGGGTTAATCCTTCTGCTTGAATAAAGTTAAGTCCTAATGATTTTTGCACGTACCCTTCAAAAACAGCATTAAAATTTAAATGCTCCACAACACCAACAAACGGACTTAGAATAGAAGAATAACCAATTACCACTAATCTATTGGACTCCGTATCATAAGTTGCATCTGTAATTAGCCCTACATCATCTATTGCGCCTACCCTACTTGCTACATATGTGCCCGGCAATTTTGAAAACTCATAAGCAACTGACCCTAAAGACTTCCATTGTTTGGTCAAGACCACTAAACGATCGTCAATCACAAAAAATGCTTCTGCATCCCAATCACTATTTCCAGAATTTTCGAAATCCTGTTGGTCTTCATAAGAGAAATTAATGGTTTCAGCAGACACCGTATTAGCATTTAAAAAATCTTCTTTTAAAATTCTATGAACCGCCAAATCTTTTCTAGTCCCCACATTATTGCCAAAATCACCTATATAGATATATTCATCATCTTGTGATATAGCTTCCCAATCAATATTGGTAACGTTACTGATAATTACCCTTCTAATAATTGAAAGTGATTGTAAATCTATCTCATATAATACAGCTTCATTACCAGAATCATTATGAGTTATTAGATTACCATTAAAATATAGTAGACCAGATGTTTCAAATACATCATCCGGTAAATCGCCAACAGTTTGTACATTCTCTTGCGCGGCTAAAGAAAACGAGCAAATGAAAAGTAATACAGACCAAAACTGTTGACTAAAATGTCTCATTGTTGCAAAATAAACTAGAATAAAGTTAATCAACTGTATTTAAGTGACCTAAATTCAATTTAATCGATAAAGTTAATTTTTAAGCTAATAACAAATCATTTTTAAAATTGTTTAACTATTTTTGAATATTGTTAGACATATGCTTGAAGAAGCATTTTCATTATTCTATTTATGAAACTATATCAATTACATTCTAAACAAGCATTGCCCATTACCAAAGAAGTAGCATGGAAGTTTTTATCTGACCCTGCTAATCTGAAGGTAATTACTCCTGAACATATGGGTTTCAATATTTTAGATGGTGCAGATAGAGAAATGTTTCCTGGTCAAATTATTCAATATAAAGTATCTCCTTTTCCTGGTTATACTACCAAGTGGGTAACAGAAATTACGCACGTGGATAAAGGTAATTACTTTGTTGACGAGCAAAGGTTTGGACCTTACGCACTGTGGCACCATAAACACTTTATTAAAGAAATTGATGAAGGTGTTATTATGGAAGATATTATAGATTATAAAATCCCTTTAGGACTATTGGGTCAAATAGCACATCCTATAATTGTCAAAAAACAGCTGATGGAAATATTTAAATTTCGTGAGCAAAAATTAATAGAACTTTTTGGTACGGTTGATTCCATACCAAATCAACTTCAACTTAAATCATTTTAAATGAAAAACATATTATTAATTGGTGGCTCTCATGGTATAGGGCTTTCAATAGTTAAAGAATTACAAAGCACACATCATCTTTTTGTAGCATCTCGTTCAGAAGAAGATTTGCAACATGAAAATATTACGCATATACCTTTTGATGTTACTACGGATGAATTAGATGTTTCCGTTTTACCAGAAAAACTGGATGGATTTGTGTATTGCCCAGGCAGCATAAATTTAAAACCTTTTAAAATGATGTCTTTAGACACCATAAAAGATGATATGGAACTTAATTTCTTTTCTATGATAAAAGTGGTCAAAGAAATTATTTCAAAAATGAACGAAGGTTCAAGTATGGTCTTTTTCAGTACTATTGCGGTGGGTACCGGAATGCCGTTTCATACAAGTGTTTCTGCTGCAAAAGGTGCTATTGAAGGCTTTGCCAAATCATTGGCTGCAGAGTATGCACCAAAAGTAAGGGTCAACGTGGTTGCTCCTTCTTTAGTTGATACACCATTGGCAAAAAGACTTTTAAACAATGATAAAAAACGGGAAATGATGAGTGAACGACACCCATTAAAAAGAGTAGGAAACGCAGAGGATATTGCCAATGCAGCTGTTTTTCTTTTAACCGAAAAAAGCACTTGGATGACGGGGCAGATAATTGGTGTAGATGGTGGACTATCAACTTTAAACATCAACTAAATGTCGAAAGAAGTATCTATATTTTGGTTTAGAAGAGATTTAAGATTAGACGATAATGTTGGTTTTCTTGAAGCTTTAAAAGGAGACTACCCGGTATTGCCTATTTTCATTTTTGACAAAGAAATTCTTGCCAAATTACCGAAAGACGACGCAAGGCTTACCTTCATTCATGAGACGTTACAGCACATGCGAACGCAGCTACAAAATGAAAATGATAGTTCATTGGCAATGTTTCATGGGAAACCATTAGATGTAATAAAAAATCTAACTGTAGAGTATAAGGTAATGTCTATTTATACCAATAGGGACTACGAACCATATGCCAAAGAGCGTGATGAAAAAATAGCTTCTTTTTTATCCAAAAAAGATATTTCTTTTAAAACATTTAAAGACCAGGTAATTTTTGAAAAATCTGAAATAGTAAAGGGAGATGGAGAACCATATGTGGTTTACACACCTTATAAAAATAAGTGGCAAGAACAATTTAATGCGGACAAAGATTTAGAAATACATTACACTAGTCAATACTTATCCAACCTTATTAAAAATTCACGTCTACCAAATTTATCATTAAGTGACATCGGTTTTGAGAAGTCTAAAATAGAGGTACCTGAATATGACGTAACCCCTACCCTAATAGATAATTATGAAGATACCCGTAATTTTCCCGCTAAAGAAAGCGGTACTTCAAGATTAGGACCCCATTTAAGATTTGGTACTGTATCCGTTCGTAAAATGATGAAAAAAGCTATCGCAGAAGACAATAAAGTTTTCTGGAGCGAATTAATATGGCGAGAGTTTTTTATGACTATTCTATATCACTTTCCGCATACTGTAGACAATGCTTTTAGAGCCAAATATGACCGCATAGAATGGCGAAATAATGAAGATGAGTTTGAAAAATGGAAAAATGGAGAAACGGGGTATCTCTTAGTAGATGCCGGTATGCGCCAATTAAACGAAACCGGTTACATGCACAATCGTGTTAGAATGTTGGTAGCTAGCTTTCTTTGCAAGCATTTACTAATAGACTGGCGCTGGGGAGAAACCTATTTTGCCGAAAAGCTTTTAGATTATGAGTTGAGCTCTAATGTTGGAAACTGGCAATGGGCTGCAGGCAGCGGCGTAGATGCTGCCCCATATTTTAGAATATTCAATCCTATGACACAAGTAGATAAATTCGACAAGGGTAAAAAGTATATCAAAGAATGGATTTCAGAATATGGTACAGATAAATACCCAGAAAAAATGGTAGATCATAAAATGGCTAGAGAAAGATGTTTAGAGACTTATAAGGCAGCTGTAAGTTAAAATCTATTTAGATAGCTGACGGTTTAACTCCTATTGATTAACTACTCTTCTTTTAAGAATATTGACATAACGTAATGCGTCCTTATTTTCGTAATCTGTGTAAGCTTTAGTCGCAAAGTCTATAGCCGCATTAAGATTACCCTTAATTTCATTACTAATTGCCATATTATAATACGCTCTACCGACTATTTTACTTTTAACATGGGTTAAGTCGACATTCCATAATTCTACTGCACCATCTCAGTCACCAGCTTTAGCACGTCTATCGGCAATTTCTAAATTATCGCTTC
>NZ_JBDVOT010000243.1:0-14111 GCF_039968975.1 Maribacter sp.
TACCAATGTTCTATGCAGATTATATGTATACGGGTAATTTAGAACCATTGAGAGAACATTATGAAAATCTCAAATTAAAAACATTGATGGACTTAGAGCGTGAAGATGGACTCATAAGTTCTACATCACCAAAGATGGATAAAGATTTGATTTCAAGGTTAGGCTTTAAAAAACCAGATACCAAAATCAAAGATATTATTGACTGGCCACCGGCACAAAAAGATACAGGTTGGAAACTGGCAACTGCAGAAGGAGAAAGAGATGGGTATGAGATCGTACCGGTTAATACCGTTGTCAACGCATTTTACTATTACAATCTTAAACTCATGACAGAAATTGCGGGGTTTCTTGACAAAGAAGAAGATGTATTGTTCTTTAAAGATAAAGCGGCAAAAATTAAAAATGTCATTAACAACAAGTTATTTGATAAGGACAAGGGGTATTATGTAGACGGCGAAAATTCTACCCATGCATCTCTACATGGTAATATGTTGCCATTGGCTTTTGATTTGGTACCTAAAGAACATATTAAATCTGTAACAGACTTTATTAAAACTAGAGGTATGGCTTGTAGCGTTTACGGTTCTCAATACCTATTAGAAGGTCTATACAAAAGTGGCGAAGCGCAATATGCTTTGGATCTTATTACAGAAACTGAAAATGATAGAAGTTGGTGGAATATGATAGAAATTGGCGCTACTATGACGTTGGAAGCTTGGGATGTAAAATACAAACCAAATTCTGATTGGAACCATGCTTGGGGTACGGCACCATTAAATATTACCACCCGCTATATGTGGGGAATTAAACCCAAAACACCTGGTTTTGAAATAGCTGAAATTAAACCTCAACTGGCAGATTTAACTTTTTCAACTATTAAAGTACCAACCAAAAAAGGCATTATATCCGCTAGTTTTAAAAAGGAAAAAAATACCCGCAATTATACTGTTGAAATACCAAATAATATGACTGCTGAATTTATGATACCTCATGATTTTTCAAAAGTTAAACTTAATGGTGAAAAAATAAAAAGGACTACTAACTCCGTGATCTTAAAAAGTGGTAACAATACCATTGAAATACAACTATAAACAACATCATATGAACTTATTTGACATAGAAAATAAAGTAATATTAATAACCGGAGGTGGTGGAGTCCTTGGCGGGGAGATGGCTAATTATTTGTTATCTAAAGGTGCCAATATTGTCATTTTAGACTATAAAGAAGAGATTGTAAACGAAGCTGTTGAAAGGCTGAAAAAGGTAAAAAATACCGTTACAGGATTTGTTTGCAACGCATTAGATGAGGAAAGTTTAAAAAAAACGGCGGTTAAGATCATTGCCAAGCATGGTAAAATTGATATTCTTATCAATGCTGCCGGGGGTAATATGCCCGGTGCAACTATAGGCGTTGACCAAACCATTTTTGATGTAAATATCGATCATTTTAAAAAAGTGGTAGACCTTAATCTATTCGGTAGTATTCTGCCGGCATTGGTATTTGGCAAGGAAATGGTCAAGCATAAAAAAGGCGTTATCATAAATATTTCGTCTATGACAGCACAAAGTGCCATAACAAGAGTTGTAGGTTATTCTGCCTCTAAAGCGGCAATAGATAATTTTACCCAATGGTTATCTGTAGAATTGGCAACTAAATTTGGTGAAGGTTTACGTGTAAATGCAATTGCACCAGGTTTTTTTATAGGAAATCAAAATAGAAACCTTTTAATTGATAAAGAAACCGGTAATTTTACAGATAGAGGCAATACCATAATACAAAACACTCCCATGAAAAGATTTGGGGAAACCGATGAATTAAATGGTACTATTCATTACTTATGCGCAGATGCATCAAAATTTGTGACAGGTGTGGTGGTGCCAATAGACGGTGGCTTTAGTGCTTTTAGTGGAGTTTAATTAATTATAAGAAAGAAGAATGGAACAAACATGGCGTTGGTACGGTCCAAATGACCCCGTATCATTATCAGATATTAAGCAAGCAGGTGCAACAGGTATAGTAAGTGCTTTGCACCATATACCCAATGGTGTTATTTGGTCTGTAGCTGAAATTATGGAACGTAAAAATATTATTGAAGCTGCTGGACTAAAATGGTCCGTAGTAGAAAGTGTTCCTATTCACGAGGAAATAAAGACCCAAAAAGGCGATTATAAAACATATTATGAAAATTATAAACAAACACTTTCAAATTTAGGGGAATGTGGTATTGATACGGTTTGCTATAATTTTATGCCTGTTTTAGACTGGACAAGAACCAATTTAGATTTCGAGGTTGAAGATGGATCAACCGCGCTCCGTTTTGAAGCTAACGCTTTTGCCGCCTTTGAATTATATTTATTGAAAAGACCAGGCGCAGAGAATACTTATACAGTGTCTCAAAAATCTGCAGCAAAAGCATACCATGATTCGCTTTCAGAAGGTGATAAAAAGAAGTTGATAAGCAATATTATAGCCGGTTTACCAGGTGCTGAAGAAGGATATTCCTTAGAAGAATTCAACACTATTCTTGCCACCTATGATACTATTGGTGCTAAAGAATTGAAAGCTCATTTGTTCGAGTTTTTGTCCAATATAATTCCTGTTGCCGAAAAAGCGGGTATACGTATGTGCATACACCCTGATGATCCACCTTTTCCAATATTAGGACTTCCAAGAGTTGTTAGTACCGAACAAGATATTGTTGATCTGTACAATGCGGTTAACAGCCCAAACAACGGATTAACCTTCTGTACGGGATCTTTTGGTGTAAGACCAGATAATGACTTACCGGGAATGATAGAGCGTTTGGGAGACCGTATACATTTTATTCATTTACGCAGCACCCAACGTGATGCCGAAGGAAATTTTCACGAAGCAAATCATTTAGAAGGCAACGTTGATATGTTTTCTGTTATGAAAGCATTGATAGCTGAGCAGGAAAAAAGAAAATTAGCTGGTAGAAAAGATACAAGAATGCCATTACGCCCAGACCACGGACATAAAATGTTAGATGACCTTAGAAAGAAAACCAATCCTGGATATTCTGGTATTGGTCGATTAAGAGGTTTAGCAGAGTTAAGAGGTTTAGAATTAGGTATTAGAAAAAGCCAATAATAAAAGAATTGTTTAGTCTTCTAATGCTTGTAGTTCTTTCTCGGTAAACTCCATACCGGTAGAAGACTTAACAGTTCTAAGTTCACGTATGCGTTCTTTGCTTAATCTTTTAGGGTTATCAGAGAACGCATTTGTTACGTAGGATATAATATTGGCAATATCCGTATCACTTATAGTTTCATTTCTAATAAGACCGGGCATTGCCAAATTTATATTATACTCTTCACCGTTTACATGTACCGGTCCTTCTAGACCATGTAAAACAATCAATGCCAAACGCTCCGTATTTTTCACATGCTCAGACCCCATTAACGGTGGTGCCAAACCATCTATACCTTTACCGTCAGCACCATGGCATGATGCGCAAATTTGAAAAAACATTTTTGCACCACTAGTACGGGTATCTTCTTTGGTTACCTCTTTGGTAAAAATAGCGTTCATTCTATCAGCCTTTTTATCTGCTACACTTTTAGCCAATTTATTTACAAACGCTGTGTGTTTTAAGCTATCCATTATAGCCATATTGTTATAAATAAGTGTATCTACCTGACTTAAACCACTTATAACAGCGTCTATAATAGTCGCATTCTTCTCTCTTCGCTTAAGAATTTCCATCATAAATGGCAGAAATTTTTCTTCGTCAAGAGCTATCCAATAGCCCAATGAATTCGCTAAGTAAAGGTCTAAACCAAGATCATTTTGTTTTATCACATCTTCAAAAACAGTCACTGCTTGACCAGAATTATCATCGGAAACAAATTTTTTAGAAAGTACTAATGCGTGAGAAGCAACCTCGCTCCCACTCTTTTGTATAACCTTGGCAAGAATATCAAACGTCAAAGCATCCCACCCGTCCAAAACATATAATGCGTGTATTTGACTAAGTGGTTTCTCCGTATTAAATGCCAGCTTCTTTACCTCATCTATAACGTCCTTAAGCTCTTTAAATATTAAAAAATGCTGTACCCTGTCACGAACCCACCCATTATTATTACTTAACAAGGATAATAGTTCATTTGCTTCTAAGGCATTAAAGTCTGGTATCTCATCAAAGGTTGCAGTATCATGAGATACTTTCAAAATCCGTCCAAAATTTATGATTGTATCTAATTGCTTTTCCTTGGCTCTATCCCTTAGGTAAGGACTCATGTAAGCATGATGCCCTATCATACCTCTATGCATATCAACAACATACATACTACCATCAGGACCATTTTTTAAACTAACGGGTCTAAAACCTTCATCTGTAGAAGTTATAAATTCTTTATTTTGCCAAGCTTGTTTAGCTATGGTAGAGTTGCCCGTAAATGTCAACAATGCACGCTTTATCAAATTTCCTTCAGGTATACATACAAATACATTTTCGTCATAAGCTGCAGTAAACTTACCGCCTCTATAGACTAATGGACTACAAGCTGCGGTAGCATTTACCAAAATGCTATCTGAATTTAAAACCCCTTTTGCATATCCTCTATTTACCGATGCCGCAAATGCTGGATACACCCTTTGATCATCTGTCAACAGTTTATCTAGACTAGATTTTGGTGTAAAATATTTATTATCTATTAATGTATTGGGCAACACATAATCCCCTAATAAGATTCGAGAATTATCATTGTAATACAACCTACCAAAGTTGTCATGGGTAATACCCCATTGCCCTCTAAAGGTAGTTGGCTCTTTCTCCCAAACACCATTGTACCTACGATATCTAAAGTTAGATTTTGCATTGTATATCCAATTATCAATATTTAGCTCTAAACCGTTTGGTTGGTGTTCTGGATTACCCTCAACGGCATAGGTAGAATCTACCAAAACCTTATTTATGGGTTTGTCGTTCTCTATATCTACAAACCATAAATACGGAGGTTCAGCATACAAAAGCCCACCGTATACATGTGCCAATGCTCTAGGCATTGTTAAACTATCTATAAAAACCTTAGCATGTTCAGCAACACCATCATCATCCAAGTCTTCTAGAATAACGATACTACCTGAAGGATCTTCTTCACCTGAACCCTGCAGGTCATCCATATAACCTGGCATTTGCGCAACCCAAATTCTACCTCTAGAATCAAAATCTATTGCAACAGGAGCTTTTAAAAGAGGCTCTGCAGCAATTACTTCTAAGTTAAACCCATCTTCCACATGATAAGAATCTAACGCTATGATAGACTCGGTATGCGATGGTTGGCAAGAAAACAAAAATGCCGAAATAGAAAATAGAATTAAAAGCCCGAAGCGCATGAACTTAGAAGTTATATTGAATTTAAAATATTTTAATTTTGACGGGATACCATGTTAAACTCCGGAGAAAGAACTGAACCCGCCATCAACATCAAAAATGCTACCGGTTACAAAACTAGAGGCATCACTAAGCAGGTAGTGAACCATTCCATTTAGTTCTGACGCATCACCAAAACGGCCCATAGGTGTATTCTTGATAATACTATTTCCTCTTTCGGTAAAAGAACCATCTTCATTGGTCAACAAACGTCTATTTTGATTACCAATAAAAAAGCCGGGAGCTACCGCATTGACTCTAATTTTATCTCCGTGTTTAGAGGCTAGTTCATTTGCCATCCATTTTGTAAAAATATCAACAGCTGCTTTCGCCATAGAATAACCTAAAACCCTAGATATAGTTTGCTTTGCCGCCATAGATGAAATATTGACAATTGAGCCATAACCTTGTTCAACCATTAAATCACTTAAAATTACGGTTGGCGTTACTGTACCGAATAAATTAATATCCACAACTTTTTGGGTATCGTTCATTTCAATATCCCTAATAGTTTGATCTGGTTTTAACGTAGCACCGGGAATATTACCACCTGCAAGGTTTACCAAACCGTCTAAATGATCAAAATCTGTTTTAATCTTATTTTTTAACTCCTTAAGATCATCCTCGCTCATTACATCTACCTTAAAAATAAATGTGCTGTTAGGGACGATACTGTTAAGCTCGGTTTGTTTAGATTTTAGTTTATCTTCCGATCTACCAAGCAGAAGAACCTTAGCTCCATTTTCTATTAGGTATTGAGCAATTGAACCACCTAAGGTTCCTGTACCCCCAGATAGGGCAAAATTTTTATCTTTCAACGATAACAATTCGTTCATTTTCAATCTATTTTATGTATTCATCAGTGATTTAAAACCTTTATTTCCGGATTAAATCAACCATTTTATTTTGTTCTGCCAAGTTAAGAAATCTCGGAAAATGTTACGTTAACATATACCTATTATAATAGCTTATATTAACAGAATATACTTGAAAATAGAAATTGATAAAAAACATTGAACATTCTGCTTAATTATACGTCAATACACTTAGAATATAATTGAACAACCACAATTAATACATTAAAATTATGAGTATCATAAATCTTATGGTTAAATAGTTATTTTAAATAGTATTGCGGTAGTATTCTCATTGTCACCAGTAACTTTGCACATTCAATTATTAAACTGTGAGGAAGGCAATTCTTTTTATGATCATTAGTACATTTTCATTTAGTTTAATGAACTCGTTCGTGAAATACCTAGATCATTTCCCTACGTTTGAAATAGTTTTTTTCAGAACAATAGGTTCGTTGATATTAGGTACCACTTACATTTTAATTAAAGGTATTCCTATTTTAGGGAACAAGCGTAGATATATGATATTTAGGGCTATTGCAGGCTTAACAGCTATGAGCTTATTCTTTATGTCCTTAAAATATTTGCCGGTTGGTACTGCTGTATCATTAAGATACCTTGCCCCTATCTATGCCGCAGTATTTGCGGTCTTTCTGTTAAAAGAGAAATTAAAACCCATACAATGGTTTTTATTTCTATTTGCATTTGCCGGCGTTTTAGTTTTAAAAGGATTTGATAACAATATAAATACGACCGGTTTACTTCTCGTATTGTCAGCATCAGTCTTTAGTGGGTTAGTTTATGTTTTAATACGTAAAATAGGTAATAGTGATCACCCATTAGTCATTGTTAACTATTTCATGTTTACCGGTACTGTTATTGGAGGCTTATTAAGTATCAGTAATTGGGTTACTCCAAAAGGGATTGATTGGTTACTATTATCAAGTTTAGGCATATTTGGATTTTTTGGTCAGGTATTTATGACTAAAGCTTTTCAAATAGCTAAAACAAATTTGGTAGCACCTTTAAAATATATTGAAGTGATTTTTACCATAACCGTTGGCATTTTCTGGTTTGGCGATATTTACTCGCTTTGGAGCCTCTTAGGAATATTAATGATAGTTGGGGCATTAATAGCCAATATTATGATTGGCAAAAGGAGTTGACACTTTATTTTAAATAAAAAAAGCTGCCCATTACAATGAATAGGCAGCCTATAGTTTTGGTCGGAAATTTCAATTATTTGCGAGACGTTTCATGCTCTGCCAAACTGTTGTTCACATCTGCCAATGAACTAACAACTGCAGAACTTACTTCATTTTCAATTTCTTCAGAATTATTAAAGTAATAGACTGCTGTAAGCATCAATGCAAATGCTATAAGAAAGTTAGCTATCGTCTTAGAATCTAAAATTTTCTCATTATTCTCCATCTTGCGTCTCTTTTAATATGCTATGAATATAGAACTTAAACCATTAATTAACAAATTTTTAAGAAATAGGTTTTTAACACAACTGACTATGAGTAAAATAGTTACGCGTACACTGAAAGAAAGTGTATTTAAAATTTAACATTCAATTAACTGATTTACAAACACTTAACTTTCATTTGAGCTAAATTTTATAGTATATAGGATAAAGACTTTTTTACACTGATTCTATCTTTGATGTGAAGAAAAATTTATAGTAATCTTTAAAAACAGAACAAATGAAAATTTTAAAATCAATAACATTCGCAACCTTATTATTTTTGTCAGTTGGGGTAAATGCCCAAAGTAGTAAAGACAAAAAAATTATTAAGGATGCAGACAATGCAAAAGAAAAGTTAATGACTATGGAAGTTGGCTTAGACCAATTTTTTAATACTTCTGCCGGATATGTAGTATTCCCAAACGTTGGAAAAGGCGGATTTATAATAGGCGGAGCATCTGGTAATGGTGTTGTATACGAAGACGGAACTATTGTAGGTATGGCAGATTTGAAAAAACTAAGCGTAGGATTACAAGCTGGCGGACAAGCCATAACTGAAGTTATTTTCTTTGAAACACCAGAAGATTTAAGAGAATTTAAAGAAGGAGATTTTGAATTTTCTGCCGAAGCATCAGCGGTAGCCTTAAAATCAGGAGTATCTGTAAATGCAAAATATAGAGATGGTGTTGCAGTATTTGCTTTACCAAAAGCTGGACTAATGGCAGATGCGTCTGTAGGCGGTCAAAAGTTTGATTATACTCCAATGATGAAATAATAATTTCACTTAGAAATTTTAAAAAAGCCACCCTATCGGGTGGCTTTTTTTATGACCATTTATCCATTACCAGTGAACCCTGGGTAGCACGTCATACCACCATCAACAAAAATTGTGGTTCCATTAATATATTCAGACTCATCTGATGCCAACCAACTAGCTACACTACCTACATCATCTGGTACGCCTATTTGCTTGTAAGGAATTAATTTCAGCATTCCCTCTCTACCTTCTTGGGTACTCCAAACGTCTTTATTTATATCTGTTTTGATAGCACCGGCAGCTATAGAATTACATCTTATTTTTTCTGGACCATACTCTTGGCAAATTGTTTGCATGAGCATGACCAAACCCCCTTTAGAAGCAGCATAATTAGCATGACCTGCCCACGGAATTACCTCATGTACGGAACTCATATGTATTATTTTACCCAGAGATTTAGATACTTCAGGTCGCATTCCTCTTCTTTTAAATTCTATAATCGCTTCTTTAGCACAAAGAAACTGACCTGTAAGATTCACATCTATCACTCTTTGCCAATCTTTCAAAGGCATTTCATGTAACGAATGATCTAACTGTAAACCGGCGTTGGTAACACATATATCTACAGTACCAAATTTAGATATGGTTTTTTTAAACATATCCTTAACGTCATCTTCTTTACTAACATCACATTTTACTACTATAGCATCACTTGCATTTGAATTTGTACTAATCTCGTGTGCAACTTCTTCTGCTTCTTCTTTACTACTGTGATAATTAACAACAATATTAGCACCTTCCAAACCCATAGCCTTTGCTACAGCCTCGCCAATACCGTCACTAGAACCTGTAACAATACAGGTTTGTCCTTCTAATCTTTTATTTGGTTTTTGCATAATGTCATATTTCGTTACATAAATATATTTGACATTGTCTACTATAATTATCGCAATAACTAAAAATACTAGCACAAGATAACTTATAGTATACCACAAGTCATTTTAATGATAGGGTCGAATTAATCTTGCTATATTTTTTCTGTTTAACAGAGAATTTAAACGTTGTCCTAGTCATATATTTTGCTCCTGCATCAAGAATAGTACTAAGAAATTGCGATTGGTCGGGTGAATCTGAAAAGTGTCGTGTCTCCAAACAGAATCCTTTTTCTCCCTTCGTATAAAGAATTTTGTTCATTATTTTTTGCCTATATCTATTCCTCTCCATTAAAGTTGTATTTTAATATTTTAAAAAAACAATTCCGAAGAAACTTGCTATTTTAGACCTGCTAAAATTGGAACATGGTTTTAAATAGGTATTGCAAAGAAGACAAAGTCTTGCTTGCTGTAGATTGCATAATATTTGGATTTTACCAAGAAGAATTAACAATTCTACTTGTGGAAAGAGATTTTGAACCCGCAAAAGATGAATGGTCTCTTATTGGTGGCTTTCTAAAACAGAAAGAAAACCTAAACGATGCAGCCTCTAGAATTCTTAAGCGACTAACAGGTCTTAATAATATTTATATGGAACAAGTTCACTCCTACTCCAAGATAGATCGTGATCCTAAGGAAAGAACTATTTCGGTTACCTATTTTGCACTTATAGATGTAGCACATCATTGCAAGGATCTTTTAAAAGAAAATCCTATAAAGTGGTTTAACATTAAAGATATACCCAGTTTAATTTTTGACCATAATAAGATGGTGAAAGATGCGCTTACTTTACTACGCAACAGAATATCTAACAAACCTATTGGATTTGAACTCCTACCCGAAAAGTTTACCATGCGTCAACTTCAAAAAATGTACGAGGCTATTTTAGATATTGAATTGGACAAAAGAAATTTCATAAACAAATTCAATTCTTTTGACCTTTTAAATAAATTGAATGAAAAGGATATGAGCTCATCTAAAAAAGGCGCCTTCTTATTTGAATTTGATAAAGACAAATATCAAAAGAAGTTAGAAGAAGGTTTCTGTTTTAAAATTTAACCCCGTTATTATTTTAAGTCGCTTGTAGAAACAATTTATGGTTCAATAATCGTAAATTCGTTCTACAATTTTTTATGAGCAAGAAAGCCACCATTTATGATATTGCAAAAGAGCTAAAAATTACTGCAGCTACTGTATCTAGGGCTTTAAACAATAACCCTAAAATAAGTGAAAAAACGCGCGATTTAGTTCTCGCTACTGCCGAAAAATTAAATTACAAACAAAATAGACTTGCCGTTGCCCTTAAGAGTGGCAAGAGTAATAATGTAGGTGTGGTTGTACCATTTATCAATAAAAACTTTTTTGCTTCGGTCATTAGAGGCATTGAAGAAGAACTCTACCCTAAAGGCTTTCATGTTATTATTTCCCAAACCCATGAAGAAATTGATCGTGAAAAGAAAATTATTCAAAATTTAATAAATGCACAGGTAGATGGCATTCTTGTTTCCACCTCATTTACAAACGAGAATAAAAATCAATTAAATCAAGTTTTAAAAAAATCGTCACCGTTTATATTTTTTGATCGTGTTTTAAATTTTGATGGTATAAGCACGGTAACCATAGATGATTACCAAGGAGGGTTTGATGCTACTGAACATTTAATAAACCAAGGTTGTAAAAGAATAGCCCATTTTAATGTAAATCAAAATATTGAATTATATAATAAACGATTTAACGGTTATAAAGATGCTCTTCTAAAACATGGTATTACGTATAATAGCGATTATGTAATTACTCTAAAAAATAATATGCAAGCAGGTAAAGAAGCTGCCGAAAAACTCATGAAGCTACCCATACCGCCAGATGCTATTTTCTCCTCTACTGATAATGGGTTATTGGGAGCTGTAAAATATCTACAAAGTATAACTATAAAAATACCAGAAGATTTTTGTTTAGTAGGTTTTAGTAATGAACCTTTTACTCAATTTTTAGAACCCTCTATCAGCTCTGTAGATCAATCACCCGTAGAAATGGGAAAGATGGCGGCTAAAGTATTTTTAGATCAGATTGAAAATAGACAAGATGTAAAACTGCACCAAGATGTTGTATTACCCGCTAAGTTGATCATAAGAAAATCTTCAAGTAAAAAAAAGTAGTTTAAAGTATACATTAAAGAGACACTCCCCTCTTCCAAGGAATAAAATCGTCTTGACCTAAAACAGCTGATTTTGCATCTTTTTCACCACTAGCGACCTCAATAATATATTCTAAAATTTCTTCTCCCATTTCTTCAATAGACTTTTCCCCTCTAATTATAGCCCCGGTATCAATATCGATAATATCTGACATTCGTTTCGCTAATTCAGAATTAGAAGAAACTTTTAAAACAGGAGCAATAGGGTTTCCTGTAGGTGTACCTAAACCTGTGGTAAAGACAACAATACTGGCACCGGAACCAACCATACCCGTGGTACTTTCTACATCATTACCTGGAGTACAAAGTAGGTTTAAACCAGGTAAGTTGACATACTCACCATAGTCCAGCACTGCCTCAACAGGAGAAGTTCCCCCTTTTTTTGCAGCACCCGCAGATTTCATGGCGTCGGTTATTAATCCGTCTTTAATATTACCCGGTGAAGGATTCATGTCAAAACCTGACCCTGCAGCTTCGACAGAAGCTTCATACGCTTTCATTAAATCAATAAACCGTTCCGCATCTGTATTATTCACACATCTATTTACCAATTCTTGTTCTACTCCGCATAGCTCTGGAAACTCAGATAATATAGGAGATCCGCCTACAGCCGCTAAAATATCAGAGGCATAGCCCAAAGCAGGATTTGCTGAAATACCGGAAAAACCATCAGAACCTCCACATTCCAATCCCAATTTTAGTTTGGAAAGCGGTGCCGGTTTTCTTTTTATGGAATTCGCAGCTTTTATACCTTTAAATGAATCTTTGATGATATTGTTCAATAAATCGTCTACAGTACCTACTTGCTGTTGCTCATATATTAGAATTGGTTTATCAAGCTTGGAATCAAGCTCTTTTAAGGCATTATTAAAAATCTCAATTTGCAAATTTTGACACCCCAGACTCAATACAGTAGCACCCGACACATTAGGGTTTTTAACGTACCCAGCCAATAATTTAGCTAAAGTTTGAGCATCTTGGCGAATACCCCCACAACCACCTTGATGTGTAATAAATTTTACATCTATATTATTAAATGTCTGTTCTAGCTCTTGATGTTTTGAATCGTTAAAATCTATATCATTACCTAGCACTAGGTTTCTTAACAACTGTCTTTGCTTATGTTCTTTACCAATATGTAATTCTTTTTCAAAAACATCTTTCAGCACTTCAATATTTCTATTCTCGCAAAACACTAAAGGAAAAAATAGCCAAACATTCTTAGTACCAACTTGACCGTCTGATCTATGATACCCCATAAAAGTTCTATTTTTCCAATTAGAAATATCTGGAGGGGTCCACGTTATTGTTTTGGTTTTAGCCAATACTTTTTCACTTTCATGCTTTACATTTTCAGTGGTCAGAACATCACCTTTCTTAATCGGTGCAACTGCCTTACCTACTAAAACACCATACATAATAATAGAATCATTGACCTCAAAATCTACATATGCAATTTTGTGCTTTGCTTTTGTATCAGATAAAACTACAAGCGATTCTTTGTTGAAAGTGACATGTTCATTTTTCTTTAAATCAGTCAGTGCTATTACTACGTTATCTTCAGCTTGTACTTTTATAATTTTTTTCTGCATTATAATTCTGTTTACTGCTGTATTGAATGTAAAACCCCTCTTCTATTCCAAATTCCTCAATGAGCTTTATATAATTTGTTATGGCATTACCAAGATTTTCTATGCTGTTTAAATCTTGTCCCCAATAATCTTCTTTACCCAAAATTTTAGTCACTACTTCGTGTAAAGAACTTGATTTCCAAATAAGTGCCATTTCTAGAACTATATTCTCATCATCATTGACAGGTAGTCTATTTCCATTAAAATCACCTTTGTAAAAACGAATTAAACAAGCAAACGCGAATACTATCTTATTAGGCAAAGCACCTTTTATTTCAATATATCTTAGTAGGCTAGGAAGCACCCTTACTTTAAATTTAGATATTGAGTTCAAAGCTATACTTGTTAACTGATGTTTTATAAACGGATTTCTAAATCGATCAAAAACGTCATTTGCAAATTCATATAATTCATCTTGCTCCATATCTAGGGTAGCAATTATTTCATCGAACACAAGAGATTTAATAAACGCTCCTGTGAAGTTGTCCTCAATAGTTTCTTTTACGGTATCATTACCGAACAAAATAGAAAATGGCACCATGGCAGTATGTGCACCATTTAAAATTCTAACCTTTCTAGTACGAAAGGGCTGCATATTTTTGACAATCTTAACGTCTAAGTTCGTTTTATGAAAGGGCAACTTCTTTTTCAATTTTTCATCACCTTCTATCACCCAAAGAAAAAAAGTTTCAGCACTAACTATTAAATCATCATGATAATCTAACTGAGCATTATAGTCGGCTATTTGATCTTTAGGGTACCCAGGTACAATACGATCTACCAAGGTATTATGAAAAGTACAAGAATGCAGAACCCAATCTTTAAATTCTGATGACAGCTTCCATAAAGAAATATAATCAAGAACAATTTTCTTTAATG
>NZ_JBDVOT010000244.1:0-10472 GCF_039968975.1 Maribacter sp.
CAACTAATTCTAATCTAAAAGGCTCTTTTAAATGGCGATGGACCATACCAATGGTGGGGCTTCTATTACAAACGGCCGACTATTTCTATTTTAAGGCATTACAAGATCCCGATGCATTGATTATGTTGTTATCTGCAATCAAAAGAAGTCAAATACTTATAGCCGTTGTAGTAGGTGGTTTTATTTTTAAAGAGCAGAACAAACGAAAGAAATTGGTGCCATTGGCAGGTATTATGCTGGGGGTATTTCTTATTTTGTATTCATAAAAAAGTATCTGAAGTTTACCTATATAAAATACCTAGGTATAATGGGGTTAGCCCATTTGTAGGCTGTATCTTTGTATGGTAACAGTATTTGTAATTAGTTAAGGTAGCAATATGTCATTTAAAAAACTGAATCAGCATTTATTAGAAAGATTGGAATTTCTATCCATATCAGAACCAACTCCGTTTCAGAAAAAAAGTATTCCTGTTATAAAAAGTGGGGCGAATGTTTATTGTACGGCACCAAAAGAAAGTGGAAAAACGACTACGTTAATTTTAACCACATTACAAAAACTAAAATGTAAAGCAGAGGGTAATGCGCCAAGAGCCGTTGTGGTAGTTGAGAATAAAGAAAAGGTATTGGAACTTTATGATACCTTTTTTGAATACACCAAGTATACCGATGTTAGACTTTATGCCAGCTATAAAGAATTGCATATAGATATTCAAAAGTCAGAAATATTTGAGGGTATAGATATTTTGATAACTACCCCTACTACCCTACATAAATTGTTTTTATTAAATGGCGTAAGTACTTCACAGTTAAAGATATGTAGTATTGATGATGGTGATTTTTTAATTCAAAAATCTGACTACACGGCAATGATTACGGTTGCTCAGAGTATTATGAAGTGCCAATATGTAATATACTCGGAAAAAATGCACCCTAAGTTAGAACGTTTTGAAGATTTCTTTATGGAGCGTTCTACTCACGTTAAAGCCTAATTACCTGGTATTTTGTTTTGAGTAACCTTGTGCTTTTAAAACATCTAAAGCATTATTGTATCCAATGTCGAAAATAGGATCAATGGACCTCATGTCAAAAGTAGCATATTCACAAAGCTCTTCTGGGGAAATGATAAGCTTGCAATCAGAAAACTTGGCAATAGATTCTGATGCAGATTTTATTTTATAGGCCCTGTCAAGAACATTATAAGAATGCTTTAGGTCATTTATTTCAATACTTTTCAGTGCATTTACATAACTGCCGATAATGTTGTCGCAGTGAGTTTGCAATGGCTCAATAGGAAAATTGTTTAACACTCCACCATCTACATAGTAAGAACCATTAATATCTACAGGTGAAAATACGCCAGGGAAAGTGGCAGATGCTAAAACGGGTTTTATCAGTTCTCCTTTATCAAAAATGGTTAATTCACCTTTAATAATATCAGTAGCAGTAATGTATAGTTTCTTTGGAAGCGATTCAAAAGCATCGTCTGGAAAGAACTTTTTAAATTCATCATAAAACTTCTCTGTGTCCAGAAATCCGGGTTTTCTCCGTGCAAATTTCTTGGCATGAAAAATAGGAATCACTTTAAAGAATTCCAAAATATCTGCCCAATGTACACCACCGGCATATAGTGCTCCAACAATAGCACCTGCGCTAGTACCAGATATGTGGGTGGGGTAAATACCATGCTCCTCTAAAGCTTTGATTACTCCTATGTGCGCCACTCCCCTTATGCCTCCTCCTGAAAGTACTAAACCGATATGTGTCATAATTGGTGTTCTTTATTAACTATTAATCAGTTTTGAGCTACTATTTCAAAATTTACCAATCCACCATTGATTTCTGCTTTTTTTAGAAATCCATCTTTATAATGGTAAATATTTTCTTGATCCTTCGCATTAATTTTTTTGTAAATATGGTTGCCTAAAGCAACTATTGTGTTAAAACTGCCATCTTGCTCAGAGTAACACTTCTCTATGTCTATAGGTTCTTTAAAATACAATAAAATGGTAGCATATGTAATATGACCTTCTACTACCTTTTCGTTTTTACTGTTTTTAGTAATTTGGTAATAACTTTCTTGCCAGCTGGTCGTAATATCTGCATGCGCTCTGTTGTTTACATCTATTAAAACATTGGCTCTTTTTAAAAGATTATTCTCGTAGGTTACGTCATACTTATAGTTTACTTCAATTTCCTTAATAATTCTAGTATTGATTGTGGAGATACTTTGATAATTGATTTTAGAGTTCTCAATAGTCTGTTTTGCTTGTAAATTACCCACAATTTTATCATTATGAATGATATTAAAATTAAGGGAGTTATTGGGTTTCGTCGTTATCTCATCGCTATTTAAATTTGAAAAAATAAGGGAGCAAAAAGTTATAATAAGATAGGTTGAAGACATGGTAAGAAGAATTTAATGAGCCATATTAGTTAAATTAACTACTATAAAACTAAGTAAATCTCTGTTTATAAAAACTAACCAGCGTCATGTTTTATCAATGTAAGAATACAGCCAACCTATAAAACAACAAACGCCTATGGAAAAATCCATAAGCGTTTGTAATAATCAACATCCAATTTTATTTATTCCATATCAATGATACCAACAACTTCATAAGCTCTTGATCCGTTTACCTGTACTTTTTCATATAAAATATTTGAATACTCATAGTATGATAAACCATCAATAGTCACTTTTTCATAACCATCTGGTAATTCGTAAACTATAGTTCCAATTTCTGGTTGAACAACTTCATAGCCCGAATTTGATTCAATATAAAAAGTGCCACCAACATTAAAATACAAACGGTTGTTAAAATTAACCCTAGCATAGTTTGGCGGTAATGTGTTTATTCTAAAGCCAACTTTTGGTGCAATGGTAATATATCTACCACCAGACGATGTATAAAATTTGTTGTTAGAATAGTAATAACTTTGACCATTATGCTTTACTATTTGCTTATTAGGAACAGTCCTAACAGATACTACTTTTTTAGTAGGTTTTTTATAGGTTACTTTTTTACTAGATATTTTACCAGGTGTTTTAGTCACTTTCTTTGTAACAGTCGTCTTGGTAACTTTCTTTTTAGAAGATTGTGCTGAAGCTGGTAAAGCAAATGCAAATAATAGTAATGTTGCTACTGCGTATGTTTTAGTAATTGTTTTCATCTTTTTATATTTAAAAGGTTAAACTTATATTTTATGTTCAATTCTTTGACAAGCAAATGTAGTAGTGGTTTAATCCATAACCTTGTAAATATTTCTTAAATAGACGTACTAGCTAATTTCACCCATGAACTTAAGTATTTTATAGAAGTTTAAAAGGCAATTATAAGGTGGAATACAGCTTCTCTTAATGAACATTTTAGATATAAATGCTTTATAGTTTTTATCTAGAATCTTTTAATCAGCTTGTGGAGTAGTATTGTTTTGCTGATTTTCTAGCACTTTTCTAATAGACTCACTATTCCAATGATTGTCATATTCAACGATGCCTCTTTTAAAATCTTCTTCTAATAATCGTTCTTGCTCCTCTAACTCTTTACGAACCTTAAAAATGTAATCTTCATTTCCCTTGGGTTCAGCTGCCAATCGTCTTAAGCTGGTCTCATCATATTTAATGAAATTCTGAACTTGTCTGTTCAGTGTGTATTTTCTAAAACCAAGTTTACTTAAAACATCTTTTGCCAATAATAGTGATGTATCTAGAGATTCTCGATATATATTTTCCATACCCATATTTAATAATTCATAAGCATCATTTCTATTTTGAGCTCTGATCATTAGTTCTACATGTGGATATTTCTCTTTGACCATTTTTGTAATTTCTTTGGTAATACTAGGGTTATCAATAGCACATATTAAAATTTTAGCTTGAGCAATTCCGGCAGACTCTAATAAGTCTATACGGGAAGCATCACCATAGTATACTTCAAAACCCATTTTACGTAAAACATCTACCCTATTAGAATCTTGATCCAGTATAGTTGCCTCTATACCATGAGAGCGTAAAAACCTTCCTACTGTACTACCAAAATGACCAAAGCCAACCAGAATCACGTTTTGCGATTTAGCAATATGGTCCGTAGGGCGTTTAATAGATTCTTTTGTTCCAATTTTTGGTAAGATAAAACGCTCGTTAATGATACTAATAATAGGTGTTAACGACATTGTCAATGCCGTAATTACCAACATAATATCCATTTGTTCTTGATTCAATATATTCAATTGAAATGCAAAGGATAACAATACAAAGGCAAATTCTCCAATTTGTGCCAAGCCAAAAGTCAACAGCAGATTTTGGTCTAGCCTTAACTTGAATACTTTACCAATGATAAAAAGTATTAATGCTTTGATCACTATTACCGCCAATAAAATACCGCCAATGGTCAATGGTATTTTAGCAATGACCACAAAATTAATTGAAGCGCCTACTGCTATAAAAAACAAACCTAAAAGAAGGTTTTTAAAAGGTTCAAGGTTACTTTCAAGTTCATGCTTGTATTCACTACTAGAAAGAACAACACCACCTAAAAATGCACCTAAGGCAGGCGATAGCCCTACATATTCCATTAAAAATGATATGCTGAATACGATTAACAAGGCAGAAGCAAACAGAAGTTCTCTTACACCAGTTTTTGCAACCCTACGTAACATGGGGACAATTAAGTATTGACCTGCCACTATTATTAAAACTACAGATAAGATAATAGCCAGAGTTTGGTATCCCATGGGTAAAGTATCTAAAAGGTTACCGGTAGTTTCATGACTGTCAACGGCAGCTTCACCACCTGAATTGGAAAGTAGAGGAATTGCACCTAACATGAAGATTACGATGATATCTTGGAATAATAGTATGGAAAATGCCGCGTTGCCAAAAGTTGTCTCCATAAGTCCTTTTTCATCAATGGTCTGCATGGCAATGGCTGTAGAAGATAAGGCTACTGCCATAGAAATTACTAAGGCAACTTTCCAGTCAAAATTCAATAGTGTAAAAAATAAATAAGAGAGTAACATGGTGCCGGCTACCTGTAAACCACCCATACCTGCAATAGATTTACGCATGTTCCAGAAGTTTTTTGGCTCAATTTCGAGTCCGATCAAGAATAGCATCACCACTACGCCAAACTCGGCAAAATGAAGAATATCATCTCCCTCCTCTCCAATAAAGCCCAATACATACGGACCTATTAAAACACCGGCAATCAAATAACCCAAAACAGAACTTAGACCTAGTCTTTTAGCAATTGAAACACAAATGATTGCCCCTAGTAAAAAAACAATAGCATCAAAAAGTATACTTCCGGTCATAATTGGTTGGTTAATTAAAGTGTGTTCAATTGAATTGCAGTTAAGGGATTAAAACTGTTTCCTTACTTTGAAGGTTATCGATTAAAGTACTATAATTCTCTCCGTAGTTTTTAAGCTCTTCATCAGTCAATGTATAGGTGCCCATTACGGTAAAAGGTTTGTGATAGGTCATAAGACACAAATTCGCTGTTTGTTCAAAAGGTCTTAAAAATTCTGTTATGGTATAACTATTACTACCTTGAGAACAATATAATTCTTTACTGCCACCAGTAGTAATGACATTTAAGCAAATTTTAGAAGTCAACGCTTTGCCTTTTGGTCCATAAGCCCAATTGAATTCCAAGACTATATCTATCCATTGTTTTAGTAATGGCGGACAACTGTACCAATACAAAGGGTGATGCCAAATTATAACATCATGCTCTTGTAATAATTTCTTCTCGAACAAAACGTCTATATGAAAATCTGGATATTGTTCGTACAAATCATGAAAAGTGACGCCTTCCTTATCTTTTATATAATTTACCAAAATTGCATTTGCTCTAGACTTTTCAAACTTAGGGTGAGCAAATAAAACAAGTACCTTTTTCATATTACAGTAAATTGATAAAAATAATAATTGCTTATACCGGGTAATTATTTAGTAATCAAATTGAATGAAATTTTTATTCCTTCTATGATCATACCGGTACCAATTATGGCAATGATCAAACCCATTATTTTACCGATTACTGAAATAACATTGAACCCTACTAAGCGCACAATAAAATTACTTAGCCTAAATGTTAGGTAAGTCAACAAGCTCATAAAACCGAATACTGCAATAACAATAGCGATATGTACAGGTTGTGCGCTAGATACAAAGTTCATAGCAGTAACTATTGTTCCAGGACCGGCTAAAATTGGAATGGCCAATGGAGATACAGCAATGTTTTCGTCGATGTTTACATGTTTAATATTCTTGACATTAGACTGTTTTGATTGAAGCATGTCAAAACCTATATAAAATATAAGTATACCGCCGGTGATTTTAAATGCGGGAATACTGATATTAAATAACTCAAATATATACTTACCAAGAAGTACAAATACTAAAACAATTATAAATGCAATTAGGTTGGCACGTTTATTAATATCCTCTTTCGTTTTATTATCGGCACCTTGGGTAAGCGATAAAAAAACGGTCATGTTAGAAATAGGGTTGGTAATGGCAAAAAAACCAGTAAAAACAGCAATAGAAAATGTTATTAAATCATCCATTATTATGAGCAAAAATTAATCGTGCAAGAACTAGATTTTTTATTAAAATTCCTAAACTATTTAAAAGCTTTAAAGAATAATTATTCTTCTTAAAAATAGAGGAACTAATGAAATTCTTGTCTATTGTAAAATTATGATTATAAATGATTTACAAAAATATTCTACATAACGAATAAAATATAATTTATTTTAAAATTTCAAACAGGATAAATTGATTAAGCTGAGGACCATAAAGGCTAAAATTATTATCGGCTACCACGACTAATGAGCGATTACCATTTTTGAAGTTTGGACCAAAAGTAATACCTTCAATATTATCTACTATACCGTTGGTAAGTTCTTCACGAATATCATCAAAATTGAATATGAGTTTTTTGGTTGCTTTGGTATAGTTAGCTTCTTTTAAGCTATTAATGTTGCTAACATCGGTAGCATTGCTTGCATCCACATCGTAAATTTTTACGGTATTGCCACCATCTTGATAGCCCATAGAATAAGAACGTTCTAAAACAAAAAATTTATTAGTATCATATTCTAAAATTTCAACAATCCCATTGAGTTCAAAAATAGCTCCGTTACTAGCAGGACGCGCAACTCTGTCAAGATCGTAGACTATTTCCTTTTCGAAATGCCCAGTTTTGTTAATAAAAGCGATTCTTACCGGTGAATCCGTTTCTTCTATAGTAGGTTCTTTACCATCTTCTTTTAAAGGAAGTTCCATCGCAACCCAATACCCTTTTTTATTGTAACTCAATGTAATGCCTTCAAACACACCATTATGACGTGGTCCTAAATTAGGATTACTATTAGGTAAGAAGCGGTTCGTTAAATCAAATTCCTTGACATAGACTCCGCTTGAATTAGAAATACGGACAAAGGGTTTTATCTCGTTCTTTATATTTCCTTCACTTGTATAAATGAAGAATCCACTATCAAATCTTATAGATTCTGGGTCAATTGTTCCTTTGGAAAATAGGTTGCCGTTTTTATCCTTTAAATGAGTAACTGATGTTATAGCAATGGAATCAAATCCGTTCAAATTATAAGAAAGCTTAGCACTATAAAATCTAGGGGATTCACTATCATCACTAATGGCATACCAATTACTATTAGCATAATCAATTCCTGATAATCCCCCTACCCTTGTGTTTGCAAATGTAGTTGTGTCTGATAAAACATATTCGTCTACAAAACGAAGTTTTAAATCGCCTTTAGTTTTTTTAACCTCATTATTATTACGGCAAGAGATTACAGTAAATATCACTGCAAATACTATGAACGTTCCTGTAATTCTCTTCATTTATCGGTGTTTAATAACCAACCTTTATTCTTGTGAATTTCTGAGCTACAAAGGTAGCATCAAAAAAATAACAAGCCATATTATTTAAACCAATGTATTCGTCAAAGAAAGTAATTCTTCAATCTTTTTAGCATGCATAAGCATCTGGGTGTGCTTGTGCATAATCGCCTTTATCATTGTCAAAATAAGCGTTAGTTTTTGCTTTGTCTGTCATACTTTAATCATATAAAATATTAACTCCCTTTTTCTGCTGAAGACCAATGTTGACCATAAGCTTCTATTGCTATTTGGGAATCTAACACTAAATATAAACCATCAGAATCTGTTACAAATTGCATTTCATGAAGCTGATGATTTTTACTGTCTATATTTTTTTAAATTTTTCGAAACGAATTATAAAAGAAGTGTTTCACTGTTAGAAGTTATTTTTCTAAAAAAATACACTTTGAAAACTGAATGGTAACAGTAGTTGTGGCAATTTCAAAGTTTACTATATAAATATTACCAGCTATTGGTATGAAGATGCCTTAATTTGTGATAGTAGCAAACTTATCTAGCGCCAAATACTTATGAATATCGCTAACGACAATAGAGCCTTCACCAACGGCGGAAGCTACACGTTTTACAGAACCCGAACGCACATCGCCAACAGCAAAAAGACCGGGTAAACTCGTCTCAAACGTGTAGGGTTTTCGCTGGCTGAATTCAGATTCGTTTTTTAGTGCGTAGTCGCAAATGGTAAGTCCGGTATGGACAAAACCCTTGGCGTCGGTATCAATAATGGTATTTAACCACTTTGTACAAGGTTTTGCACCTACAAAAGTGAAAAGGTAATTAATATCATTTTCTACTAAAGTTTCATCTTTTTTGACTATTACCTCTTCCAAATAGGTATCGCCCTTAACTTTCACTACATTGCTATTAGTCAGTACTTCTATGTTTTCGCAAGCCATTATACGTTGAACCAAATAGTCGCTCATTTTAGCGCCAATATCTTTATTTCTAATTATTACATATACCTTTTGGGCATAATTGGCTAAGAATATTGCAGCCTGACCTGCCGAGTTACCACCGCCAACAATACCAATTTCACTGTCTTTACACATATTGGCGTGCATAGATGTTGCGCTATAATATACGCCCGCGCCTTCAAATTTATCTATATTTTGTAAGGGCAATTTTCTATACGCGGCACCTGTGGCGGCAATTACAGTTTTAGCTTTTATTGGAGACGTGTTACTGGCATGAACCTCGTAAATATCTGCTTTACGCTCTATACTTTCTACCTCGTGAGGAACTGAAATGGTGCAACCAAATTTTTGAGCTTGAATGTATCCGTTATTTGCTAAATCTCTACCTGATATTCCAGTAGGGAACCCTAAGTAATTTTCAATTTTAGAACTCTTGCCAGCTTGACCTCCTGGAGAATTGCTGTCAATTGTTAATACCTTTAATCCTTCAGAAGATGCATAAACACTGGCAGCTAAACCAGCAGGACCGGCTCCGACAATTAGCACATCGTAAACTTCATTGTCAATTTTAATTCTGACTCCTGTACATGCCCCAATTTCATCAATTGTAGGACGAATAGAAATTTCATTCTGGCTATTTATTAAAACGGGTAGGTCATCAGTCGTCAAATTAAAGGTTTCTAACATTTGAACTAATCCTTCCTCCTTATCAGAATCTATGTATTTATACCATATGTCATTCTTATCCATAAAATCACGGATGGCATATGTTTCATTTGAGTGTTCAGAACCAATTAACTTAATTCCTTGAATACTATGTTTTAACGCATCTTCACGTAACAGAAAAGCATTAAGCAGTACATCACTAATATCACTGAATATAGCGATGGCACTTTTTAATTTTTCAGGTTTAATACGTAAAAGTTGTGTATTTTCTAAAGTCTCACCGCAAACACCTACCGTACGGTGTGAAAGTATACTGCTTGAACCTGAGAACTGATGTTTTTTATGAATAGTAAGATTATCATCATTCTGATCAGGATCAATAATTCTGATTCCACCAGAGAGTACTACGAAGAAATCATAAAATTGATCTCCAAAATCTAAAACAATAGTTGGCTCTTTATAGGTTTCAATAGTACCATAAGCCTTTAACTTTGCTACTTGAGCATTTGTTAGTTCAGGAAATTTTGGGTCAATCATATCAAATTGGTTTAGTAGTTCACGAAGGCTTCATCATTATAACACTAAAGCCACCTTTCATTAATTTCAACAGAACTAATTACTGGATGGCTCGTATTTTAAGAATATGCAGTAACGTGTTTGCTTTTAGGATTGTCACAACAAAACGTTTTACTGCAATTTTAGCAAGTATATAAGTTTATCTGATTTTGGTAATCAGTTACTTAAATAAATTAACTTAAACTAGCTCGTAACATCCAAGCCATTTCTTCATGTTCTTGTAATAGTCCGGTTAAAAAATCTGCAGTACCTACATCTTCATAATCTTCTTCTATTGTAGGTATAATTTTTCTCATTTCTACAATTATGGCATCATGATCGGCTAATAATACTTTCATGAAGTTTAAACTAGAATTGTCTCCTTCTATTTCTTCTGATAAATGTGT
>NZ_JBDVOT010000245.1:0-65982 GCF_039968975.1 Maribacter sp.
GCAGTTCTATGTCTTTGCCAGATCTAGCCGTGAAACATCAACAATTGTTAGATTCTGCAGAAGAGTATAAAGCTAAAGATATTGAAAGAAGTATAGATTTGGTAGCACAATCTATTTCTATACTGGGTAAAAGAGGTAGAAAGAAAGAATTGGCAAGGTCACTTTCTAAACTTGGGGAAATTTATCAATTCCACAACCAATTGGATTTAGCAATTGATAATTATGAAGATGCCTTAGAGAATAATAAAACCATTGCTACTTCATTATTATTAGGTAGGGCATTCAATTTAACCGCTAGGTATGAGGAAAGTATAGACTTATTATATCCTTTATTAGAATTTAAATCTATGCCGCCAAGCCAAAGCGCTGTGCTGTTTGAGTTGTTGGGTGATGCCAAAAAGGGACTAGGTAAAACAAAAGAAGCTTTAGATTTTTATAATAGAGGTTTATTGATAGCTGATAAGAATCAAATTACATCAAAGATGATCGATTTGAATTCTAAGATAGCCGATACGTATTCTTTAGGTGATCAGAATATGGAGGCAGAAGCTTACTATGACAATTCTTTAGAGTTAGCAACGAAATCTGCACCCAAAAGGGCTTTGCAAGAGAAAGAAAAAGTAGCTGATTTTTACAACACAAAAAATAGGTTCAATGAAGAAATTAATTTGCGAAAAAGCAGTCTTCAAGAGCTTAAAAAGCTAAATTCCCCAAATGCTGGCGTAAAAAAATTAGAACTTGGAGACACAATAACATCACAGCGAATAAACTATAAAATTGCAAATGCATATATCTCTCAAGATAGGTATAACGAGGCTATACCATTTTTAGAAAAAAGTATTGTTGAAGCAGATTCAGATGATGATTTGGTAGTGCAAAAAGATGCAACCAGAAAATTGTCTGAGGTATATAAGGTTAAAGGCGATTTCACTAAGGCTTTAGATACCTACCAAACGTATGTAGCATTGGTAGATTCTTTATATGTTCGGAAAGAACAAGAGATTTCAAGGGCAAATCGTTTTAACAGGGAAATTTCAAATGCACAAAATAGGCTTACCGGTTTAGAACAAGAACGGGAACTATCTCAAAGTAAATATGATCTTGCATTAACAGAGCAAGAGTTGGTTAAGGAGAGTAACAAACGACAAGAGTTGGTTATTTATTCTTTAATATTTGGGCTTTTATTAACCTTATTGGCCGCTTTTTTCTTTTACCGTAGTAATCAACAACAAAAATTGGCAAACAATTTATTGGCCTTAAAATCGTTGAGATCGCAAATGAATCCGCATTTTATATTCAATGCGTTAAATTCTGTAAACAACTTTATTTCAAAAAGCGATGAACGTAGTGCTAATAGGTATCTAAGCGACTTTTCAAAATTAATGCGCTCAGTACTAGAAAATTCTGAGGAAGATTTTATTCCCTTAGAAAAAGAATTGCAGCAGTTAGAGCTTTATATAAAATTGGAACATTCTAGATTTGAAGATAAGTTCGATTACCAAATAAATATTGATAAGAATATACAGGTATCTAAGTTCCAAATTCCGCCTATGTTATTACAACCCTATATAGAAAATGCTATTTGGCACGGATTGCGATATAGGCAAGAAAAAGGCGAGTTACTGGTGACCATAAAAGAAAATAGTGGGGATTCTATAATTATATCTATTACGGATAATGGTATTGGTAGAAAAAAATCTGCAGAGATTAAAACCCAAAACCAACGGAAGCAAAAATCCAAAGGAATGGGAATCATTAAAAAACGTGTGGCTATCCTAAATGACATGTATACCGATAAGGTAGATATTAAAATTTCAGATTTACATTCAGATGGTACAGGAACTAAGGTTCTATTCATTTTAAAAAGAGAAAAATGAGCTTAAATGCAATTCTAGTAGAAGATGAGGCAAATAGTAGAGAGATATTAAGAAATTATATTGCTAAATATTGCCCAAGTGTAAACTTGTTAGGTGAGGCTTCATCAATTAAAGAAGCCCTAGTCTTAATTGAGGTTAACGACTTGGATCTTGTATTTTTAGATGTAGAGATGCCTTTTGGTAATGCTTTTGATTTATTGGATCAATTACCAGACAGAACTTTTGAAACCGTTTTTGTTACTGCTTATGATCATTATGCAAAAGATGCTTTAAACAATCATGCCGCATATTATTTGACAAAACCTATTAATATAGATGAGCTAGTAAATGCAGTGGAATATGTAGATGGTGTTCGTGAAAAAGAAGCTAGTTTAGAAGGAGAGGTTTTAAGCACAAAATCTAACGGAGTGGAGGGAAAGTTAACCTTGCCGCAGCAAGACGGATTTCAAGTATTGAATATTGCCGAAATATTATATTGTAAGGCAGATGATAATTACACGGAAATTTATCTTTTAAATAAGAAAATACTGGTAAGCAAAACTTTGAAGTATTTTGAAGATGCCTTAAACGATTACCCTTTTGCACGGGTACATAAATCTTTTTTGGTAAATGTAAACGAGGTGGTGAAGTATCGAAAAGGTAAAGGTGGTAGTGTGGTTATGTCCAACGGAAAAGAAGTAATGGTATCCGCTTCTAAAAAGAAAGATTTTCTATCTTATTTTAATTAAACGAATTACAATGATAAAAGCTGTTAGAGGTAAAGAACCTATTATATGTGAAGATTGTTTCATTGCTGAAAATGCTACTATAGTTGGTGAAGTAAGTATGGGAAAGCAATGTAGTGTTTGGTTCAATGCAGTATTACGTGGCGACGTACATTTTATTAAAATGGGCGACAAGGTAAACGTGCAAGATGGTGCAGTAATTCATTGCACTTATTTAAAGTCTCCTACTACCATAGGTAATAATGTTTCTATTGGGCATAATGCACTTGTACACGGGTGTACTATACATGATAATGTGTTAATTGGTATGGGTAGTATAATTATGGATGACTGTATTGTAGAAAGTAATAGTATTATAGCTGCCGGAGCTGTTCTTACAAAAGGTACACACGTACCATCTGGGAGTATTTTTGCAGGTATGCCAGCTAAGAAAATTAAAGATATTAGTCCTGAATTAAGTTCTGGTGAAATCAATAGAATTGCTGAAGCCTACACTATGTATTCCAGTTGGTTTAAAGAATAAAGGTTGACTCAAAAAACCAATTACTTGTTGCAGTCTATCTAAATTATGTACTTTTGAGCCACCAAAACTAAAAGTTATGAACGCGTATGTTTTTCCTGGGCAAGGTGCTCAATTTGTTGGAATGGGTTTAGATTTATATGAGAAATATCCTATTGCAAAAGAGTTGTTTTTAAAGGCAAATGAAATATTAGGCTTTGAAATTACCGAAGTAATGTTCAGAGGTACTGCCGAAGGATTAAAAGAAACTAAGGTAACCCAACCTGCTATATTTTTACACTCCGTTATTTTAAGTAAAGTAATGGGAGATGCATTTAAACCAGATATGGTTGCGGGTCATTCTTTAGGAGAATTCTCTGCCTTGGTGGCAAATAATACCCTAAGTTTTGAAGACGGATTAAAATTAGTTTCACAACGAGCTTTGGCAATGCAAAAGGCATGTGAACTTAAACCATCTACCATGGCTGCCGTTTTAGGTTTGGAAGATGCAGTTGTAGAAAAAGTATGTTCTGAAATTTCAGGAATTGTTGTTGCTGCAAATTATAATTGTCCGGGTCAATTGGTGATTTCCGGTGAAGTATCGGCAGTAGAAGAAGCTTGTGAAAAACTAAAAGAAGCAGGTGCTAGACGTGCTTTGATGCTTCCTGTTGGTGGGGCATTCCACTCACCATTAATGGAACCTGCTAGAGAAGAATTAGCTGCTGCAATAGCTAATACTACGTTCTCGACACCTAGCTGTCCAATATATCAAAATGTACCGACAACCGCGGTGAATAATGCTGAGGAGATCAAAAAGAATTTAATGCTGCAATTGACAGCTCCGGTAAAATGGACGCAGAGTGTTCAGCAAATGGTAAAAGATGGAGCTACGGTTTTTACGGAAATAGGTCCAGGTAAGGTGTTACAAGGCTTAGTAAGAAAAATTGAGCCAAGTGTTACCACACAAGCCCCAGAGCTGGCAGAGTAACCAATGTTTCTTTAATATTACCATTTAACCTATAAATCCTTTTTTCAACTGTTTCTGAGCAGTTTACCTTGATTTTTTTGTAATATTGGGACCCTCATTTTTGGTTGTGGATTTAGAACTTTCCCAATCACACTCTAGGGTATGATAAAGAATGCTATGAAAATAAGTATATATAAAAATTTTTTGACCCCTAATATTAACAGGAGTCTTAAGAAATTTCTGTTCGTTTTTGGATTCCTTTTTTTTGGTGCTTTTTCGCACAGTATTTATGCGCAGGTTGTTTCTGTTGAAAACCTTAGAGATGCGGCAGAAGGAAATATTGTTACGGGTAGATTCAGTGTTCAAGTTGCAGCTATAGCTGGAGCTGGGACGATTGATGTAAAGTACGATGTATTAGCAAGTAGCACAGCTACTCCGGGTGCTGATTATGTTGCATTAACCGGGACGGTAGAAGTTGATTATACTTTCTTCTCGGGAGGGTCTGCTATAATAGATGTTATAGCCTCTGCACAAGATCTTCTGGTAGAAGGTGAAGAAATAGTAAATATTGAATTAGTTGCAGATCCTAGTTATAACTTAAGTGCGGGTAATACTACTGCAACTGTATTGATAGCTGACGATGATTTTGCAACCTTAAGTATTAGTGATGCTATTAACGATGAAGGTGAGGGCTTAGTTTTTACCATTACTTCAGATGAGCCCGTGCAGTATGACTATGAAGTAGAAGTTGAATTTTCTGGAGGAGATGCAACAGGTGGGGGTCCAGGTATAAATCATCCACAAGATTATAATAGTACCCCCCAACCGGTAACGATTACAGCAGGTTCTACTTCGCAAACTTTTTTAGTACCAACAGGTAATGATAATGTTATAGAAGATGATGAGACATTTGGAGCTGAAATAACAGGTGTTAATAATGAGAATGTTATTGTGGGAGCAGCGTCAAAGGGTACTATTGTCAATGATGATATTCCAGGTGTAAACGTGAGCGCAATTAGTGGTGATACAGGAGAAGATGGTACTGAAGCAACTTTTAGTATTACATTGCAAACTGAACCTACAGATGATGTAGAAATAGATTTGTCAAGTGATAATACGGATGAAGGTACAGTACCTTCATCGGTTATAATACCTTCTGAGGATTGGAATACGGGTGTTGTGGTTACTGTTACAGGTGTTGATGATGCTGTGGTTGATGGTGATGTTACTTATACAATTATTACAGGAAGCATAAGTTCTGATGATGATAATTATGATGATATAGATGACGACGACGTGGATGATGTTACTGTGGTTAATGTCGATAATGATATTATTTTTGAAGTTTCTGTTGTTTCAACTACTGCTACAGCTAATGAAAATCCGGTTTCTAATGGTGTTTTTACAATAAGTTTAGATGAAAATAATACAACTGGCGCACCGGTAGTCGTAAATTATAACATAGCTGGTACTGCAACATCAGGTTCAGATTTTACAACATTAAGTGGTTCTGTTACAATACCGAACAATGCAAGTTCAGGGGTTGTTAACGTAGTTCCAATAAATGATAATGCTATTGAAGATAATGAAAGCGTAATCTTAACTGTTGCGGCAGGTACTGGCTATACTATTGGTTCTCCAAATAATGCAACAGTTTTTATTGTAAGTGATGATACTAACGTTGCACAAATTACTGCATCAGATGGTACTGCCGCTGAAAGTAACGGGGCTGTCTCTCCAGGTGAATTCACTGTTAGTTTAAGTGCTCCTAATAATACTGGAAGTCCAATTATAGTGAATTATGCTATTAGTGGAGGGGCTGTTAATGGTACAGACTATACCGCTATAAGTACCAATGCTGTAAGTATTCCGAGTGGACAACAAGGTGCCGAAATTGATATTCTACCGATTAATGATGCCATTCAAGAGGGGACAGAAAATGTGATAATAACTTTAGCAACAGGTACGGGTTATGTGTTGGGTGCTGCATCTACCACAACAGCTACAGTCGAAATCAATGATAATGATCAGGCAACATTGGCAATTTCAGACGTATCATTAAATGAAGATGATGCTGATGGTGAAATGATTTTTGATGTGGAATTGGATTTGGAAGTTGTAGGTGGTACAACCGTAACTTATTCCTTTACAGATGATACGGCTACAGAAGGTGAAGATTATACTGGAACCAATGGTTCTTTAACTTTTGATGGTGATGCGGGTGAGATTCAACAAATTATCGTGCCTATCACTAATGACGCTATTTTAGAGAATACTGAAACCTTCACTGCTCAAATAGGTTTGCCTACCAACAATGTGCAACGCGCAAATAGTGGTACTGCTACGGGAACAATTCAAGATGATGATAATTGTGTGGCTGCACCGTTACTAGACAATTCGGTGTCTTCCATATACTGTGTAGAAACCGCAGGAGATGAAATTTCAGCTAATTTATTTGATTTCACGAACAGTACTGCTCCTAGTGGTACGGTTTTGACCTGGAGTACGGTTCAAGATCCTTTAAATACAGGTTCTCATTTAACACCGGCAGAGGCTCAAGACATTGATTCGGCTCAATCTTACTACGGTTTTTTCTATGATGCAGGTAATAGTTGTGCCAGTGGTACCATAGAAGTTCAGATCGTTCGTAATGTATTGCCCCAATTAATTGAAGTAAACGATAACGAACGTTGTGGTCCTGGAACCTTATTGTTAAGTGTTGAGCCTAGTGAAGATGCTTCTGTAAATTGGTATGATTCTTTAGATGCTGTTACTCCAATTGCGATGGGCGAAACATTTACAACTCCATCTTTGAACGCTACCGCTACCTATTATGTGGAAGCGACCGAAAATGAATGTACAACAGAAAGACAACCTGTTATTGCAAGAATAGGTGTTCAGGCAACTACCGGAACGGCAACAAACGGTTCTATTTGTAATGTAGCTGCGAACGGACTAACAACGATAGATTTGGATACGAGACTTTCTGGTGCAGATCCCGGAGTTTGGATTTTTGTTTCAGGTCCTGAAACCAGTGTTGATATTAGTTCTACCAACGTTGTGGAATTTGAAGGGACTACTTCTGGTGCTTATATATTTAGATATACAACAACAAATTCTACGGCACCCTGTGAGAACCCTTCGATAGAGGTCACTATAAATGTAAGTGATTGCGAAACCGATGATGATAATGACGGTCTTTTAGGAGGTCAAGAGGTGGCGTTGGGTACAGATTCTACAAACCCTGATACTGATGGTGATGGTATTGAAGATGGTGTTGAGGTCGGTGACGATATTGATAATCCTTTAGATGAAGATGGTGACGGAATTATAGATGCTTTAGATTCAAATACAGCAGATGCTGATAATGACGGAGTAAACGATCAACAGGATCCTGCAAATAACAATCCATGTATTCCTAACCGATTTAACGGTAGTTGTGATACGGATGGTGACGGTATATCAGATTTAGATGAGCAAATTAATGGTTCTGATCCAGACGATCCTTGTGATCCTGTGGCAACACCTAATTGCGATGACCCAATAGATTTAGAAGTGTTAAAATCTGTTGATAATATAGATGCTTTAATTGGTGATACCATTGTATTTAAAATTTTGGTTACTAACTTATCAGATAGAACAGCACGGGCTATCGTTGTTGGTGATCTTTTGGAATTAGGTTTTGATTTTGTTTCAGCAGATGCTCCTGAGACTACTGATTATGATGAGGTATCGGGTAATTGGACTATTTCGGAGCTTGCGGCAGGTATATCTTTTGAATTATCGATTACTGTAGTAGTTGCAGAGCAAGGACCATATACGAACACTGCTGTATTGTTAGAGTCTATTCCTTCGGATGATAATCCTGAGAATGATGAAGCAACCGTTGAATTAAGTACAGAAGCTCCAGAAGGCGTTGATCTGAAGATAGAAAAAGAAGCGCGTCCAGATACTGCATTGGTTGGGGATGAAGTAGAGTTTATTATCCGGGTAACGAATATTTCAGAATCTGATGTGGTTACTGATATTGTTGTCAATGATTTGATTTCATTAGAAAACGGATTTGAATTTGTTTCTGCTGAGTCTGATCTTAATGGAGCCTATGATGAGACATCCGGTAATTGGAATATTCCAACTTTGAATAGAGAAGAGACCGCTACATTGACCATTAGAGTAAGGGTTCCTGCAATTGGTACATTTACGAATACTGCTAATATTGTAAGGTCTACACCGAGAGATGGAAATACTGAAAATAACGAAGCTACGGTTGAGGTTGAGGTAATTGAGAAAAGTGCCGCCGATCCAGGGTTCCTTTTTAATCAATTCTCGCCTAACGGAAATAATCAGAATGAGGTTCTTCGTATTAATAGAACTATGACGGATCCGGATACTGGTGTACAGGTGGAAGTTAATTTGCAATACAAAATAAAAATTTACGATCGTTACGGAAACCTTGTTTTTGAGACGGAAAAAGTAAACGATGGCGATGTTTGGGATGGGACTTATGAAGGAAAAGAATCGCCAAAAGGGACTTATTTTTACATCATGAATTATAGTGTTAATAATCAGCCTGCCATCTTGGATAAGGGTTGGATACAGCTTATTAGATAAAATAAATTATGGATTATAACTTTTATAAATCGAGTTATACTATTGCTTTAGTACTATTTTCTCTGTTAAGCTTTAATGCATTTTCACAGAAAGAACCGCAGTACACGCAGTACATGTATAATATTGGTAGTTTTAACCCGGCTTATGTTGGTACGGTAGAGAACCCTGAGTTTTCTGGTTTATACAGAGCTCAGTGGATAGACATACCTGGTGCGCCTAGGACGTTTCGTTTTGGTGCCAATCTTCCTTTTCAGAATGAAAAAGTAGGTTTGGGTATTAATATTGTAAATGATGAACTAGGTCCTGCTACACAGACTTACGCAGATATTTCATATTCATACCAAATAATGGTTACTGATGAAACTAAATTATCGTTTGGTATTGATGCCGGTGGTTCTTTCTTAAATGTTGATTTTTCTAAAGGAACTTTTGAAAATCCAGGAGAAAATTTAAGTCAAGAAATGCTGACTAAATTTTATCCAACCGTAGGTGCAGGTGCGTTCTTATATTCAGAAGATTGGTATTTAGGTGCTTCAGTTCCTAATTTTTTGACGGAAGGTGTGTATAATGACGAGATAGCATCTGTAGTAGAGGATAAGATTCAGTTTAATTTTATAGGTGGTTATGTTTTTGAGCTTTCCGATAATTTAAAATTTAAACCGGCTTTTTTAGTGAATACTATTTCTGGTTCGCCGGTCAATGTAAACTTATCAAGTAATTTCTTGATTTCTGATGTGGTTACCGCAGGTATATCCTATCGTATAGATAATGCTTTTAGTGGTTTGGTAGGTTTTCAAATATCTAATTCCTTGTTTGCAGGGTATTCATATGATTACAACACAAACTTACTTGGAGAATTCAATAATGGGTCTCATGAGATCATACTTAAATTTTATTTAGGTAGAAAAGGTCCTTCGAAATCAAAAGGTAGTAGTGATAAGAATGCAAAAGGTAAACCTAAACAAGTAGATTCGCCTAGATTCTTTTAAAGTGAACAAAAATGAAATTTAAATTAATCATAGTATTATTAGTTTTTGTACCATTTCTAGGTTTGGCTCAAAACAAGAAGTCTAAAGCCGATAACCTTTTTTATGGCTATCAATATGAAAAAGCCATAGAAGCTTATAAAAGTGAAATGCAAAAAGATTCTTTGACCAATCATCAGTTGCTGAACCTTGCAGATTCTTATTTTAGTACGGGCAGTTATGATAGTGCTTCTAAGCTTTATTTAGAGGTAAATAAGAACGATACGATTATGTCTGTTAACAGGTTTAATAAAATGTTGCAGAGCCTTTCTAAAAACTCTGAAAGAGATAGGGTGAAAATGTTCTTGAAGTCAAAAGCTGATAAATTATCTCCTGAACTTTTAGAAAATGCGGAGTTTAATTATAGTTTATTGGAAATTCCTGCAAATACAGATAACAGTGTAATACGTGATTTAGGGGTAAACAGTGCTCAAGGAGATTTTTCGCCGGCATTTTATAAGAACGGAATATTGTTTAGTAGTAGTAGAGGACGAAATAGTAAAAATATATATGAGCCTACGGGAGAATCTTATTTAGATATCTATTTTGTAAGATTAAGTTCTAGCAATACTTTAGTAGATGTTGAAACTTTTAAGGAGATACCAGCGACAGATTTTCATAAATCAACACCATATTATTCAGGAAAATTGGAAACGTTTTTCTATATTTTATCCAATGAAGAAGATGGTGAGCTTAGGTATAATGAAAATGGTAAAAATGCTTTGGCAATTGGTACGCTTACAAAAAATAACAGATTTAGATTTATACTAAAAGATCTAAGTACTTCCTTTTACTATCCTTTCTTTGATGATGCTACTGAGCGTTTGTACTTTGCTGCAAACTTTGATGATAGCTATGGTGGTACAGATTTGTATTATGTGTATACCAATAATGGTCAGATAATGTCTGCGCCTATTAATTTAGGTCCTAGAATAAACTCTCCTGGTAACGAGATTGCTCCATATGTATTTGATGGTAGTTTGTACTTTTCTTCGGATATTTTTTATGGTCTTGGAGGAATGGACATTTACAAGTCTAACATGTTACCAAATGATGAGTACACCATACCTGTAAATCTTGGAGAGGGAATTAATTCAAAAGCAGATGATTTTGGATTCATTATGCAAAATGTTGAAAATACTGGATTGTCTGGATTTTTTGCATCAAATAGAGCAGGAGGAAAAGGTGGGGATGATCTTTACGGTTTTCAACTTAAAAACGCACCAGGTTTAAAAACATTTGCTCTAGGAGGTAAAGTTGTTAATCTTAGAAATAAAGTAGGTTTAAAAGGGGCTCAAGTGAGATTATTGAACCAGCAAGGTGATGTTTTAAAAGAAGTTATTGCAGGTGATGATGGTAGTTTTAGAGTAGAAGTTCCGTGGATGTCTCAAGTAACGATACAGGCAACGAGCGACGGTTATTCCATTTTCTCAACTACATATTCTGAAGAAGGAATGGAAGAGATTCAAAACACGTCTTATAACATGGGGCTTGCAAGAATGGAAGACTTGGTAACACAAAGAGAAGATAAAACGGTAATTAAGCTTAATAAGTTCTATTTTGATAAAGGTAAATCTGGAATAAACTCTCAAGTAGAGAATGAGCTAAAGAAAGTTGTAGATGCTGTAGTGCGTTTTCCTCAGATGAGATTAAGAATACAATCGTATACAGATACTAGAGGAAGCTCTTCGTATAACAAAAGATTGTCACAAGCAAGAGCTGATGTGATTAAAAACTATCTTTTGAGTAATGGGTTGAATTCAAATAATATTATTGAGGCAACAGGTTACGGTGAAGAAAATATTGTAAACAATTGTGTTAATGGTGCCTACTGTTTAGATTTTCTTCATAAGCAGAATGAACGTACATTGTTCGTTGTAGAATAGTAAGTACTTATTTCTATACTATTTGGTAATTATGATATAGAAATAATACAGTGCAAAACAAGATAAGAATAGAATACCTGCGTAGGTAAGGAATTTTAATTTCTTGCCTGGTTGAAATTTAGGGTCTATGTCCTTGCTGGTTACATTCTTTAAATTCATATAACCAATAACCGGTGCAACAACGAAAGATACAAATGTTGCCAATGCTACCAAATTACCCATATTGGCACTAAACGCTGCTATAACTACAAAATTAATTAAGGTTAGAACCAATACTCCTAAAGCAAATGCCGCTTTGGTAGAAAACCAATTACTTTTTGGTTTTAACAAAGAAATAATGTCGAGGCTTACTCTGGTCAAAGCATCATGTGCTGTCATACAAGTACTGAACATAGTGGCAAATGCGGAAATAGCAATAAATAGATATGCCCATGATCCTATGTGTTGAGTAAACAGGCGGACTACCTGATCTGCAAAACTTACGGCATTGTTGCTAAGTTGAATGTTTGTTCCGTATAGGGTGAACCAGCCTATGATCATGAAGAATATGGCTAGTACGGCTGTAATGGTATATCCGATATTGAATTCTTGTAGTGATTCTTTTAAGCTGGGTTTATTTTGAGTTTTCCATTTTTCTATACTCCATAAACTGATCCAGCTAGAGGCTTCTACGCTAGTAGGCATCCATCCTATTAATCCTATTAAAAATAATATTCCTATTTCGTTAAAAACGGGCTGGGGTTTGAAATCCGGTACATGTGTAACAGGTCCTTTAACTAAAACTAGAATGGTAGTCACTAATAAAGCAATAAACAGTATGCTAACCACAAATTTTAAACTGATTTCCAAAAACCTATACTTACCAAAAATGAGTAGGGCGCTTATAGTTAAAAATAGAATTAATGCCACCATGGCTATAGAACTGTGACCAATACCAAATAGGTTGATAAACAACCCTGCGGTAACTGTATATAGAGCGGCTAAGATAGTGAATGTAGTTACCAGGGTAATTAGGGCATAAAACCATAAATAGCCTTTACCACGGTTTAAATAGCCTTCTATTAGGGTTTTATTAGTGACGTTGGTATAGCGAACACCAAATTCAAAGAAAGGGTATTTTAAAACATTAGCCAAAATGATAGGAATAACCATTAGCCAACCATATTGAGCCCCTGCTTTGGTAGATAAAACAAGATGAGAAGTACCTATGGCCATACTGGCGAATAGAAGTCCTGGTCCTAAATTTTTTAGAATTGTTTTAAAATTGAGCATTGTAATCGGTTTGGTTGGTGCTCCTAAATGTAGTGTATTTAATGCTACTTATTTTATCTCAATTGTACTGCCGTAAAATTTAGGCTGTGTATTAAGTATCATATCTATAAATACTTTTACACGGGCAAGGTATTCTCTTATTTGAACTTTTAATCCTTGGCTGGTTGAAACATCCTTCGCATTAAATCCAATAGCATTTAACCCTTTTTGTTTTGCAATATAAATAGCTCTTTCATTGTGGAACTTTTGGGAGATAACGGTAACGTCGTCCAAGCCGAAAACAAACTTTGCCCTAAACATGGAGTCTAAGGTGCGAAATCCTGCATAGTCCAAGAAAATATTTTTTTCAGGTATACCTGCTTTTACCAAGTCTTTTTTAAAGGTATCCGGTTCATTGTAATAAATACTACCATTATCTCCACTGACCAATATAAATTTAATTTTACCGGCATTGTAAAGTGCCTTGGTCGCATTTATACGGTATGTGTAGTATGGATTTGGAGAACCATCTGTTAATCTATTAGAAGTGCCTAGAACAAGACCAACACGATTACTGGGAACTAAAGATATGTCAGAATAAGTTTTTTCTTCTGCAGTGCTAGATATGATGCTATTGCAGGTAAATATCATCAGTATTAATGCTATGAATAATAATCCTGATATTTTTAAAATTTTTTTTAGCATGCATCTGTAATGAAAACTAAAGTTAATGAATAACTGTAGATTTCGATTTGAAATAGATATAAAATAAAAAAACCCCTGAAATCAGATGATTTCAGGGGTTTGTGGTACTCGAGGCGGGACTTGAACCCGCACGCCCCAAAGAGCACAGGATTTTAAGTCCGGCGTGTCTACCAATTCCACCACTCGAGCATACTTAGCATTGAAAAAAATGTTGACCGGCAACATTTTCTGAGCGAAAAACGGGATTCGAACCCGCGACCTCCACCTTGGCAAGGTGATGCTCTACCCCTGAGCTACTTTCGCAAATTTTAAAGAACGTGCATCTCTTTCAAGATGCGGGTGCAAATTTAATACAATTCTGTAAAAACCAAAGTAAAAATGTGCAAAAGAATTAAAAAATTTACGAAGTAGCTTTTTTGTCCTTGGTTAACAGTCTTTTAATCTCATTTAATTTCATCAAAGCTTCTACCGGAGTTAGCGTATCTATGTCTAAATGTGTGATTTCTTCCTTAATTTCTTCCAATAAGGGGTCGTCTAAGTTAAAAAAGCTGAGTTGCATTTCATCAGAATCATCTTTGAGTTTGTCTCCAACATCTTCACTAACGTGTTTGTTTTCTAACTTTTTCAAAATTTTATTCGCCTTTTGAATTACTTGTTGGGGCATACCTGCCATTTTAGCCACATGTATACCAAAACTATGTTCGCTACCACCTGGAACTAATTTTCGTAAAAATAGCACGGTATCTTTCAGTTCTTTAATAGCTACATTATAATTTTTAATGCGATTAAAGGTATTGGTCATTTCATTGAGCTCATGATAATGTGTAGCAAACATAGTTTTTGCCCTTGCAGGATGTTCATGTAGGTATTCTGAAATTGCCCACGCTATAGAAATACCGTCATAGGTGCTTGTACCTCTACCTATTTCATCTAAAAGTACAAGGCTTCGTTCAGATAGGTTGTTTAGAATAGATGCTGTTTCGTTCATTTCTACCATAAAGGTAGATTCTCCCATTGATATATTGTCACTGGCCCCTACACGTGTAAATATTTTATCTACAACACCAATTTTAGCTATTTCAGCGGGCACAAAGCTACCCATTTGCGCTAGTAAAACTATCAGCGCGGTTTGTCTAAGTAATGCAGATTTACCACTCATATTAGGACCGGTAATCATTATAAATTGTTGATTTGAGCGATCTAATTGTAGGTCGTTTGAAATATACTGCTCACCTAATGGCAGTTGTTTTTCTATTACAGGGTGTCTTCCATCTATTATTTCTAAATCGGTGGAATCGTTTAAGGACGGACAATTGTATGCGTTTTCTTTTGCAAGTTGCGCAAAACCGCAAAGGCAATCTAATTGGGCAATAAGGTGTGCATTGTTTTGTACTGGGGCAATATATTCTTGCATCCATACAACCAATTGTGAGAACAATTGTTGTTCTAAGGTTGATATACGATCTTCTGCACCAAGAATTTTTGCTTCATATTCTTTTAGTTCGTCTGTAATATAACGCTCGGCATTGACCAAGGTTTGTTTACGTGTCCAGGTTTCTGGAACTTTATCTTTATGGGTGTTTCTAACTTCTATATAATATCCAAAAACATTGTTAGAGGCTATTTTTAGGGAAGTGATACCTGTTGCGGCAGTTTCCCTTTCTAACATGTTGTTAAGGTAATTTTTACCCGATGTTGCCAGCCCTCTTAATTCATCTAGTTCTTCTGAGAAACCTTCTGCAATTGTACTGCCTTTTAAAATATTTACAGGCGCTTCTTCACTTAACATTTCTTTAATCTTTGCTCTCAATAAATCGCAAGATTGAATTTGGTCACCTGTCAAGGCCAGTGATTCGTTTTTAGAAGAGGTTGCCAGTTGCTTTATGGGTATTAAAGCTTCTAAAGAATTCTTTAATTGAACAACTTCTTTAGGGTTGACCTTGCCTGTAGCTACCTTAGAAATTAATCGTTCTAAATCGCCCATTTGTTTAATATGGTGCTGAAACTTTTCTAAAATAACTTCTTCCTCATATAGAAAAGAAACAATCTGCTGTCTCCTTTTAATTTTTTCTAAATTTTTAAGAGGTAAAGCAAGCCATCTCTTTATCATACGCCCACCCATTGGTGAAATCGTTTTGTCAATGACATCTAAAAGTGTTACAGCATTGACATTTGTAGAATGGTAAAGTTCAAGATTTTTTATGGTGAACCTATCCATCCATATATAATCGTCTTCGGCAATTCGTTGCAGTTTTGATATATGTTGTAACTGGCGGTGTTGTGTCTCTCCTAAATAATGTAAAACCACACCAGATGCTATAATACCACAGGTTAAATGGTCAACACCAAAACCTTTAAGCGTATTGGTATTAAAGTGTGAGGTAAGGTTCTCTAGTGCATAGTCTTGTTGAAAAACCCAATCTTCTAAATAGAATAGGTGGTGATTTTTGCCAAATACATCTAAAAACTCTTTTTTATGTGCTTTAGAAATTAATACTTCGTTGGGAGAGAAATTCTGTAATAATTTATCGATTTGCTCTTCACTACCTTCTGAAGTTAAAAACTCACCGGTAGAAATATCTACAAACGATATACCAATCTTCTTTCTTCCAAAATGAACGGCGCAAAGAAAGTTATTGGTTTTAGAATTTAAGATATCGTCGTTCATTGCTACCCCAGGGGTAACCAATTCAGTAACGCCTCGTTTAACAATAGTTTTGGTCTGCTTAGGGTCTTCTAGTTGATCACAGATAGCAACGCGTTGACCAGCTTTTACCAGCTTAGGTAAATAGGTGTTTAATGAGTGATGCGGAAAACCAGCTAACTCCGTTCTTTCGCCACCATTATTTCTATTGGTCAGTATAATTCCTAAAATACGTGAAGCCTTTACGGCATCTTCACCAAAAGTTTCATAAAAATCTCCTACACGAAACAGCAATAATGCATCAGGATACTTGGTCTTGATGGTGTTATATTGCTTCATTAAAGGGGTTACCTTTTTTGTCTTGCTTTTATCCGCCACTTTATCTTTATCTCATTAATTTTGCTCCTTCACGAAAGTATGGTTTAATCTCTGGAAATTTAATTATTGTTGATATTTCAGGATAAGTTTATAGCTATACCAATTAATGAAATTGAATTTTACAGTATGAGAAAATTAAGAAATGAGGAGTTAGATAGAATTGATGTTGAAGGGTATAAACTTGCCATTAAATCTCCTATAATTATTGTTCTTGATAATATAAGAAGTTTAAACAATATAGGTTCTGTCTTTAGAACTGCCGATGCTTTTCTAGTCGAAAAAATATATCTGTGCGGTATTACGGCTAAACCGCCTCATAAAGATATTCATAAAACTGCACTAGGTGCTACGGATAGTGTAGATTGGGAGCATGTTGAAGATACGTTGGAACTTGTTGAAAGATTAAAGAAAGAGGGTTGCCATGTAATAGCGGTAGAGCAAGCAGAAGATGCTACTCAATTAAATGAATACGCTCCTGAAAAAGATAAAAAACAGGTGCTCATTTTTGGGAATGAAGTTAAGGGTGTTGTTCAGAACGTGGTTTCTGCAAGTGATGAAGTATTGGAAATTCCGCAATTTGGCACTAAACATTCATTGAATATTTCAGTTAGTGTAGGTGTGGTGGTGTGGGATTGCTGGAGTAAATTAAACGCATAAAAAAACCTGATCGTAGATCAGGTTTTTTAGTATAGTCTGAGTTAGTTAGTTGCACGAATGCCCACACAATAAAAGATTTTCTTTTCATTTACGCAAGAAATTGCTCAATTTATATTAGTTATAAGTTGGCTAGCGCAAAGTCTTCAATCTTGGTCAAAACCACTTCGTAGTCGCTTTTATGGCTTACAAAATCAAGATCGCTGACATCTATAATTAGTTGATTTTCTTTAGGGTATGTCTTTAGGAAGTCGAAATACCCACGGTTAATTTTCTCTAGGTATGTGAGCTCTATATTCTGTTCGTAATCTCTTCCTCGTTTTTTAATTTGTTGTAATAGCCTTTCTGTTGTTTGGTACAGATAAACGTAAACTTTAGGCTTTTTAACCTCTTTGTACATAAAGTTAAATACCTTTCTATATAGGTCAAACTCGTTCTGTTGTAGCGTGACCTTGGCAAATATTAGCGATTTATAAATATCATAATCACTGACCATAAAGCTTTTAAATAGATCAAGTTGATTGGTGTCTTCTGTAAATTGTTGATATCTATCGGCTAAAAAAGACATTTCTAAAGGGAAAGCATACCTGGCTTGGTCTTCATAAAAACTTGGTAAAAACGGATTTTCGGCAAATCGTTCCAATATTAATTTAGCATTAAAATCTTCTGAAATTTTTGTGGCTAATGTGGTTTTACCTGCGCCAATATTACCTTCTATGGCAATGTATTGCAGACTGGCAAAAAATGTATGACGATTTTTGAACAATCTTGTAATTTGTTTGGTAATGGTGCTTTTATCTTTACACTCTTGTAGTAAATTTCTGGTGTCCTTATTGAAAATGGGGTGATAAAATTGCGGCGTAATATCGGCAAGAGGTTTTAGAATAAACTTTCTTTCTTGCATTTTGGGGTGCGGAACCGTTAAATTTTCAGTGTTGATGATATCTCTTTCATAATAGATGATGTCAATATCCAAAGTTCTGCTTTGGTAACTGTCGCTTTCATTCCGTTCTCTACCAAAATCAGTTTCAATGGCTAATAATTTAGCTAGCAAATCTTCAGGTGATAGTAAAGTCTGTAATTCTAAACAGGCATTTAAGAAATCTTCCCCTTCAAAACCCCAAGACGGAGTTTCGTAAATGGCAGATACCTGCCTAATTTCACCGGCTATTTTACCGATTTCAAAAATGGCTTTTTGTAATAGCAATTTACGGTTGCCTAAATTACTGCCAATAGATAAGAATGCTGTTTTGTATACTCCCATAATATTAGGGCAAAATAACTAAAACATATTCACATTAGTTATCTTTGTTCACTATTAAAATAAAGATTTAAATGAATTTTTTAAGAAATTTTCTTGCTTCCATTTTAGGTTCCTTATTTGCATTTGGGATCATGTTTGTTATGTTTTTAATTTTTGTAAGCTTGGTCAGTAGTGGTGAAGAGACCGTTGCTGTTAAAGACAACTCTATTTTAGAATTGCAATTACAAAGGCAAATTTCAGATTACACAGGTAGTAATGAATTAGATCCTTTTGCAGGTATTTTTGAAGAGTCGCAGGGCTTGGATGAAATTATACAGGCTATTGAAGTAGCTAAAAATGATGATCGTATTAAGGGTATAAGTATTAATAATAACTTTATTATCGCCGGTTTGGCACAAACTCAGGCTATTAGAAGGTCATTAGAAGATTTTAAAACCGAAGGTAAATTCATTTATGCCTATGCTGATTTTTTTATGCAGCGTGATTATTATTTAGCAAGTGTTGCCGATTCTATTTTTATAAATCCGGTAGGGGTTTTGGATTTTAAAGGTTTGTCCACAGAAGTACTCTATTATAAAGAGCTTCAAGAAAAATCTGGAATTAAGATGGAGGTTATTCGTCATGGTAAGTATAAAAGTGCCGTTGAGCCATATTTAGAAGATAACATGAGTGATGCCAATAGAAGCCAATTGACTTCATTGCTTCAATCACTTTGGAATTCTATGATTGTAGATATTTCAAAAACACGTTCTATTTCTGAATCTGATTTAAACATGATTGCGGATACCTTAGGTGGTAGAACTCCTAAATACGCTAAGCAATCTGGTTTAATAGATGATGTAGTTTTTTATGATGAGTACGAGGGTAAATTGGCAAACGCACTTAGTCTTAAGGCAGATGAGGATATCAATTACAGTAAATTAGATGACTATGTAAAATATTCAAATAAAAAGAAGCTTAAATCGGGTGACGATAAAATTGCAATCGTGTTCGCGCAAGGTGAAATATTATATGGAGAAGGTGGTCCTAATATCATAGGTCAGGGAATTATTAATGAAGCGTTAATTAAAGCTCGTGAAGATGAAGATGTAAAGGCAATTGTGTTGCGTGTAAATTCGCCAGGTGGTAGTGCTTTAACTTCAGATATTATTTGGAGAGAGGTGGCACTGGCAAGAGAAGTGAAACCGGTAGTAGTTTCTATGGGTAACGTTGCGGCGTCTGGTGGTTACTATATTGCAGCTGGTGCAGATAAGATATTTGCAGAACCAACTACGATAACGGGTTCTATTGGTGTATTTGGTACAGTGCCTAATATGACCGAGTTGGCAGATAATGTTGGTATTAATGCCGAACAGGTGGGTACTAATAAAAATGCTGTAGAGTATTCGCTTTTTGAGCCTATGCAAGAAAGCTTTAAAAATCAAATTCAAGAAAGTATAGAAGAAACCTACCAAACATTTTTACAAAGAGTATCAGAAGGTAGAAATTTGAGTATGGCGCAAGTAGATAGCGTGGCTCAAGGCAGGGTTTGGAGCGGTACTGAAGCTTTAGAAGTTGGTCTGGTAGATGAACTTGGTAATTTAGACGATGCTATTACTGCTGCTGCAGAGATGGCTGAATTGGGGTCTTACGGAATTAAGAAATTCCCGAAATACAAAAGCGGATTTGAACGTTTTATGGAAGATTTAGAAGGGGCAAGTCTACAACTCAAAGAGAATATCTTGAAAGATGAAATAGGAGATGAAGCTTACAAAGTTTTAAAAGAATTACAGTCTTTTAAAGAGCAACAAGGTATACAGGCTAGAATGCCATTTGCATTAGATATTAAATAATATATGACCTTAAAAGATAGAAAATTAGCACAACGTATTTATCTGTATTTAGGGGCTTTGTTCATCACTTCTCTAGTGGTTTCAAACCTTATATTTCAAAAGTTTTTTTATTGGAATCCCTTCGGGGATTTCACTGTTTATGGGGTGTCTCTTTTTGAAGTATCCGTAGGTATTTTACCTTACCCTATAACCTTCCTTATTACTGATTTAATATCGGAGATTTACGGTAGAAAAATGGCGAACCAGATTGTTACCGCCGGTATATTTGCTTCTTTCTTTTCTATGGGTATTATTTTGTTGGCAGAGGTGGCGCCTGCAATTCCTTCTTCACCTATAAATGATGAAACTTTTACACAAGTATTTGCTTTGTCACCAATTGCAGTTTTGGCTTCAATGATAGCTTATTTGTTGGCTCAATATGTTGATGTAGCCATTTATCATTTTTGGAAAAAATTGACTAAAGGAAAATATTTATGGATTCGTAACAATTTTTCAACATTCCTATCACAATTTCTTGATACGTTTACCGTTGTGGGGTTGTTATGTGTCTTTAAAGTATTGCCGTGGAATCTTTTTTTCGGTCTTGTAGTAAGCGGATTTATTTTTAAGATTTTTATAGCATTTCTAGACACCCCTTTTCTCTATTTCTTCGTATATATAATGAGAAAACGTTTTAATCTAAAGCCAAATGAAGAATTGGATTTAGATGTTTTAGAATAAGAGCGTTAAACAAAAACAGATTAAAAGTATACTATGGGTAAGAAAATATTAAAAATTGTCGGCATATTATTAGTCTTGATCATTGTGGTTTTAATTGCAGCTCCTTTCTTTTTAGAAGCTAAAATTGGTGAGATTATTAAAAGTAATGTCAACCAAAATGTAAACGCCACATTAGATTTTTCTGAGGCTAATTTAAGTTTGGTCAGTAGTTTTCCTAATGCAGAAGTAGATTTTAAAGATGTTGTTCTTTTGAATAAAGCTCCTTTTGAGGGAGATACCTTGTTTAAGGCTGAAAATTTAGACTTAACCATGGGTATCATGCAATTGTTTAAAAACGAGGGGGATGCAATAGCCATTAATAATATCAATTTAGATGGTGCATTTATTAATGTAGTGGTTGATGAAGAAGAGAACGCTAACTATGATATAGCCTTGGCGTCTGATCCCGCTAGCACAGTAGAAGAGGAAGCCGGTGCTACAGATGGTTTTAACCTGGATTTGCAGTCGTACGAAATTACAAATACAAGAATCTACTATACGGACAATTCAACAGGTATTGCTTTTAAGTTAGACGATTTTCAACATACGGGTACTGGTGATTTGTCTTTGGCTACTTCTGAGTTAGATACACATACCGATGCTTTTATTTCATTGGAAATGGATAGTGTTAATTACTTAAGCAAGAATAAAATTAAGTTAGATGCTCTTATAGGTATCGATTTAAATGAAAATAAATACTCTTTTTTAAAGAACGAGGCATTGCTAAATCAGTTGCCTCTAGTGTTTGATGGTTTTATTAAATTGAATGAAACCAATCAAGAGGTAGATTTAACCTTTAAAACTCCTTCGTCAGATTTTAAAAACTTCTTGGGGGTTATTCCTGAGGTGTATTCTAAGAATATTGAAGATGTTACTACTACAGGTAATTTTGCCGTTAATGGTAATTTCAAAGGTGTAGTGGATGAAACTCATATCCCAACTTTTCATATAGCGTTGAAATCTGATAATGCTTCATTTAAGTATCCAGATTTGCCAAAAGCAGTAAGCAATGTCTTTTTTGATATTCAACTGGATAATAAAACTGGTATAGTAGAAGATACATATGTAAACATTAATAAGGCTTCTTTTAAAATAGATGAAGATAAGTTTAATCTTACTTCTAATATTACGGAGTTAATGGGTAATACCAAAGTTAAAGCGCATATGGATGGTGATATGAATTTGGCAAATATCTCTAAAGCTTATCCTGTGCCTGAAGAATACAATTTAAAGGGAATGTTGAAAGCTGATATTACTACAGCTTTTGATATGCAATCTGTAGAGAAAGAACAATATGAAAAAACAAGTACTGCAGGGAATCTAAGTTTAACTGATTTTGAGTATAATTCAGAAGAACTTGCTAATCCTGTAAAGTTTAAAGCGGCGGCTTTAACTTTTAACCCTAAAACGGTTACATTAAATAATCTGAACGGAACTACTGGTACTACAGATTTTGATGCAACAGGTACTATCAACAACCTTTTGGGCTTTATGTTCAACGATGAAAAAGTAGAGGGTAACTTTAATTTAAAGTCTAACTCTTTTGCTTTGAACGATTTTATGGTTGCAGAAACCGAGACCGCCTCAACTACGAACGAAGAAGTTGCAACCGGTGAAGGAACCGTACAGGAAGAAAAAATTAAAATTCCATCTTTTTTAGATGCGACGATTAATGCAGATGCTAAAAAGGTATTGTATGATGATATTGTGTTGAGTGACGTAAAAGGAGTTTTGAAGATAAAAGACGAAACTGCTACGCTTAGTAATATGACTGCCGGTATGTTCGGTGGTAAAATTGCATTTAACGGTGATGTGTCTACTAAAAATGAAACGCCTACTTTTAATATGAAGTTAGATTTAAATCAGTTAGGTATTCAAGAAACATTCGCTTCGGTCGATCTGTTTAAAGCCATTGCTCCAATTGCTAAAATGTTGAATGGAAAATTAACGTCAGATATTTCTTTATCTGGTAATTTAACCGATGATTTAATGCCAAATCTACTATCATTGACAGGTGAAATGTTTGCTGACTTGATGACGGATGAAGTGAATACCGAAGATGCACCTGTGTTGAATTCTTTAGTTTCAAATTTGAATTTTATCGATTTAAAACAATTGAATTTAAAAGATTTGAAAACATCATTAAGTTTTAATGATGGTATAGTGGATGTGAAACCGTTTACCTTGAATTATAAGGATATCGCCATTAATGTTGATGGTAGCCACTCATTTGATCAAAAACTGGACTATAAGGCAACGTTGCAAGTGCCAGCGAAGTATTTAGGTTCTGATATCACCAATTTAATAGCGAAAATCGATGATTCTTCTTTATCTGATTTAACCATACCTGTAGTTGCCAATATTGGCGGACTCTATAGCAGTCCTCAAGTGAGCACTGATATGACCACGGGGGTAAAAGAATTGACCAATAAGTTAATTGAAGTTGAAAAGCAAAAACTAATTACTAAGGGAACGGATAAAGCGAAAGACCTAATTGGTGGTTTAATTAGTGGTAATAAAACTAGTGAAGATACAACTGGTTCATCTGATACTTCCACTACAACAAGTGCTAAAGATATTCTAGGAGGCATTTTATCTACTAAGAAAGATACTGCTACTACAACGTCTACCAAAAGTGATTCTGTGCCCGTGCAAACTGAAAAAGATGCAGTAAAAGAAAAGGCAAAGGATATCTTAGGAGGTCTATTTGGTAAGAAAAATGATAGTACTAAGTAATAGTGAGACCAACGTAGTATCCCTCGCTACCTCTTACATTGAAAACAGTGTTATCTTCAAATATGAGATATTGACCTTTTATGCCTTTTAGTTTACCTTCAAAAGTTGGTGTTTTGGTTAGGTTAAGGCTTTTTACTTTGGTTGGGTATTGTAATACGGGAAACTGCATTTCTGTTTCTGAACTAGAATCTAAGAAATAGGGTAGAGCCTCTTCAGGTATATACTGTTTAAGTTTATCTCGCCATTCTTGTAGATTTTCGTCTACTACTGTATTGGTAAGCATAGTACGCCAATTTGTTTTATCGCCAACATGATCTTTTAGGGCAACTTCAGTAATTCCTGCTAAATATCTATTTGGTACTTCTACAATTTCTATGGCTTCATGTGCTCCTTGGTCAATCCAACGAGTCGGTACTTGTCCTTTTCTAGTAACACCTACTTTTACATTGCTAGAATTGGCTAGATAAACTATATGTGGCTGTAGTTGCACCTTTTTCTCGTAGACCAAATCTCTGTCTTCTTGGTCTAAATGTGCCTTGCTTAGCTCGGGTCTCATAATCCAATCTCCCGCAGATGGTATCTCAAAAAAACATGATTTACAAAATCCTTGCCTGTAAATAGGACGGTCATTACCGCAATTGAGACATTGATGTTTAATGAATTCTATTTTCAATGTTTTGTCCAAAACTTGATTTACATTCAAAAAGTCTGATTCAAATAACATATAATATTGAATAGGACTTCCCATTTCTGTCTGCATTTTTCTAAGTACTCCCTCGTATTGCATGTAAATTTGGCTTATTGAATTATCGATTTGAAAATGATAGTGAGATACGCTATTTTTAACAATACAAAGATACCTATAAATGCCAATTACCCTATTTAATTCAATCGCCTCTTGGTTGCTAAAGAAACGATATCATCAGATAGAACTTTTTTTAAAATATCCTGATGAGGTTCAAGAAGAGGTTTTATTGCAGTTGCTTGAATTTGCAGAAGACACAGAGGTGGGTAGAACCTATGATTTTGAGTCTATTGAGTCATACAAAGTTTTTAAGGAGCGATTGCCGATAGTATCTTATGAAGAGGTTCAGCCAATTATTGAGCGTACTAGAAGAGGTGAGCAAAATCTGTTTTGGCCTACCAAAGTAAAATTGTTTGCCAAAAGTAGCGGTACAACAGATGCTAAAAGTAAGTTTATACCGGTTAGTGCAGAGGCATTAGAAGATTGCCACTATAAATCAAGTAAAGATTTGTTATGTCTTTATCTGAACAATAATGAAAACTCTCAATTATTTACTGGTAAAAGTTTGCGTTTGGGCGGTAGTAAAGAACTCTATGAAGACAATGGTTCTTTATTTGGTGATTTATCTGCTATTTTAATTGATAATATGCCTTTGTGGGCAGAATATAGTAGCACGCCTAGTAATAAGGTGTCTTTGATGAGTGAATGGGAGAGTAAGCTTATGGCAATCATTCATGAAAGTGTTCAAGAGAATGTGACTAGTTTGGCTGGTGTGCCTTCTTGGATGCTGGTTTTAATGAATAAGGTGCTTGAAGAGACCGGTAAAGAAAATCTATTTCAGGTTTGGGAAAACTTAGAGGTATACTTTCACGGCGGGGTAAATTTTAATCCTTATAAAGAACAGTATAAAAAAATATTGCCCAAGAGTGATTTTAGGTATTATGAAATTTATAATGCCTCTGAAGGCTTTTTTGCTATTCAAGATCGAAATGGCGCCGATGATTTATTATTGATGTTAGATTATGGGATTTTCTATGAATTTATTCCTATGGATGTCTATGGTTCTTTTGAGGAAGAGGCTATACCTTTGTGGGAAATTGAAATAGGTAAGAATTATGCTATAATAATTACTACTAACTCTGGTTTGTGGCGTTATAAAATTGGAGATACAATACGTTTTACTTCTAAAAGTCCTTATAGAATTAAAGTTACGGGCCGTACTAAACATCATATTAATGTGTTTGGTGAAGAGTTAATTATTGAGAATGCCGAAGAGGCGCTGAAAATAGCTTGCGCAAAAACAGAGGCTGAAATAATAGATTATACTGCCGGACCAGTTTTTATGATTGGAAAGGAAAAGGGAGCTCATGAGTGGATTATGGAATTTAGAACTTTACCAAAAGATTTTGATGCTTTTGTAGAGATATTTGACAATGCTTTAAAATCTCTAAATTCTGATTATGAGGCAAAGAGGCTTAATAATATCACCTTGAATATGCCAAGAGTGCATAAAGCACGTAAAAACCTGTTTTATGATTGGTTAAAGAAAAATGATAAACTTGGTGGTCAACATAAGATTCCAAGACTTTCTAATAAGAGGGATTATCTAGAGGAACTTTTATTAATGAATATGTAATTTGATCCATTTACACTAGATTCTAACCTAATCACAACAAAACTTTATATTTTTTTAATGCTTAGCATACATTTGTCTTCATGAATGTAGCTTTTGTATTACGTATTTTCTGTAGTCGATTTACATTAAAGTAATGTCTGATAAAATGGACTACATCGATAATTTTAAACGCGTAAACAATTAAATGGGTGTAACTGGAGTTATTTTTCCATCTTGCTAGAGTAAAACTTAACCAATACTATAAATACTATTATTATGGCAGAGAAATTAGTAATTGTTTCCGATATGTGGGGGGCTAAGAAAGGACTTTGGATTACTTCATACTTAGGATATCTTCAACAATATTTTGATATTACTTTTTATGATAGTCAGCAACTTGCCAATTTAGATATTCTAGTACAAACTGAAGAGAATGTGCATAATGCATTTTTAAAAGGAGGTATAGATACTGCGGCATCTCATTTACTTAAAAAAGAAACGGAACCTTGTTATTATCTAGCTTTTAGTACCGGTGCTACTATAGTTTGGGAAGCTGCAAAAAAAGGTTTGCCGGTTAAGTCGTTATATGGCGTTTCTCCTACGAGAATCCGTAAAAAGAACGATAGACCTAACGTGCCATTTCAATTGGTATATGGAGCTAACGATGAATTTAGACCAAGTGAAGAATGGGCAGATAGTTTAGGTGTAGAAATGGAAATTTTACCTAATTATGGTCATACATTATATACTGATGAGAAAATGATTAAAAAAGTATGTATGGACTTATTACAAGAAGTAACACAAATTACACCACAAGTAAAAAAAGTGGTTTGAAAATAATATAATAGTAAAGCATAAAAAAAGCGAAGATTTTAATCTTCGCTTTTTTTATATTTTTTAATTAGATGTGAGTTTATGAAACTGCCTTCAGCTTTTTAATGGTATCGTGAGATAGCATTTCTTCTGCGTAAGGTTTTGTAACTTTAAAATCGGTGTCACCTGAACTAGGCATTTCAAACATGGCATCTGTGAAGATGGCTTCACAAAGAGATCTTAAGCCCCTTGCACCAAGTTTATATTCAATTGCCTTTTCTACAATGTAATCTAAAGCTTGGTCTGTAATGCTGAATTTAATATCATCCATTGCAAACAGCTTTTCATATTGTTTGATAATTGCATTTTTTGGTTCCGTCAAGATCGCTCTTAAAGTCTTCTTGTCTAACGGGTTCATGTGCGTTAATACAGGAAGTCTACCTATAATTTCAGGTATAAGCCCAAAATCTTTTAGGTCTTTTGGGATGATGTATTGTAACAAGTTACTGTCATCTAAGAAGCTATCAGATTTAGATGCGCTATAGCCTACCGCTTGCATATTTAAACGCTTTGTTATTGCACGTTCAATACCGTCAAAAGCGCCACCAGCAATAAATAAGATGTTCTCTGTATTTACTTCAATGAATTTTTGATCAGGGTGCTTTCTTCCTCCTTTAGGCGGAACGTTTACAGAAGTACCTTCTAGTAATTTTAGAAGTCCTTGTTGAACTCCTTCTCCAGATACATCTCTTGTAATAGAAGGGTTGTCGCTCTTGCGAGCAATTTTATCGATTTCATCAATAAAAACGATACCTCTTTCCGCTTTTTCAAGATTGTAATCTGCCGCTTGTAATAGACGGGTCAAAATACTTTCTACATCTTCACCTACATAACCAGCTTCGGTCAATACGGTTGCATCAACAATAGCCAATGGTACATTAAGTAATTTGGCAATGGTCTTGGCCATTAAGGTTTTTCCTGTACCGGTTTGCCCAACCATTATAATATTACTTTTCTGGATCTCTATATCATCTTCTTGCGAAGATGGTTGTAATAATCTTTTGTAGTGATTGTAAACCGCAACGGACATAACCTTTTTGGTACGCTCTTGCCCTATGATGAAAGTGTCTAGAAATTCCTTGATTTCTTGAGGTTTTTTTAGGACAAGTTCAGAAGAAAGATCATTGGTCTTTGTCTGTTTTGACTCTTCGGCAACAATGCCATGAGCTTGTTCAATACAACGGTCGCATATGTGTGCGTCAAGACCCGCAATCAACAAATTAGTTTCAGGCTTTTTTCTACCGCAAAATGAACATTCTAAATTTTCCTTTGCCATTATCTATCTTCTATATTCTATTCCTTAACGATCAAAAATCGTTTTTGGTTTAAAAATCATTAATTTATTTGAACCAATCAGTCGGAATTATTTCTTCTCCCTTACCAAAATTTCATCAATCATACCGTATTTAAGTGCTTCGTCAGCTTTCATCCAGTAGTCACGGTCACTATCATCACGTACTTTATCAATATCTGTACCTGAGTGTTCAGCAATGATTTGGTAAAGTTCGTCTTTCAGTTTTAATATCTCTCTAGCTGTAATTTCAATATCACTAGCTTGACCTTGTGCACCACCAAGTGGTTGGTGAATCATAACACGAGAATGTTGTAAACCACTACGTTTGCCTTTTTCGCCTGCGCATAAAAGAACAGCACCCATAGAAGCGGCCATACCTGTACAGATAGTAGCTACATCAGGAGTGATAAATTGCATGGTGTCATAAATACCTAAACCTGCATATACACTACCACCTGGTGAGTTAATGTAAATTTGAATATCTTTTTTAGCATCAACACTTGCTAAAAACAATAATTGTGCTTGTATAATGTTGGCTACTTGGTCATTGATGCCAGTACCCATAAAAATGATGCGGTCCATCATTAAACGAGAATAAACGTCCATTGCAACGATGTTCATAGAGCGCTCTTCAATAATGTTTGGCGTCATGTTCGTTGGGTACATGCTGCTCATTATGGAATCATAATATGTGCTGCTAATGCCTTGGTCGTTTATAGCGAAATTCTTGAATTCTTTTCCGTAATCCATAAATTGTATGTCTATATTTTAGAGTAAAAAAAGGTGCCGAAAATTTCATTTCCGGCACCGTAAAGATACTTAATTTATTGTTTGGAATTTATCCGTAAACTTCTTTCACGAAATTTTCATAGGTAACTTCCTTTGTCTTAAGATTCGCTTTTTCTTTGTAAAGATTCAATAACTTCTGACTCATCAATTGTTCTGATAGTCTTTTTACTTCATCTTGGTTACCAAGAACTCTAGCGGCAATAGAATCTAATTCTTCTTCTTTAGGGTCTAATTGACCAAATTGTGCCATTTGTGTACGAATAAATCCTTTAGAGAATTCCTTCAATTCATCAAATTGAACTTGTAGGTCATTATCACGAATTATTTTACCCTCAATAAGTTGGTAGCGTAATCCTTTTTCAGATTTAGCATATTCTTCAACAGCTTGCTCTTCAGATAATGGTTCTTCACCGGTCATTTGAATCCACTTTGTCAAGAAACCGGTAGGTAATTCAAATTTTGTATTCTCTATGAAGTATTCAGTAACGTCGTTTAATAATTTTTGATCGGACTGTTGTTCAAATTGCTTTTCAGAATCTTCTTTGATACGTTCTTCTAATTCCTTTTCAGATTTTACGCTGTCAGGGCCAAAAAGTTTGTCAAATAATTCTTGATTTAATTCAGCAGCTTCTCTTTCGTTAATTTCAGAAATAGTGAAAGTGACCTCAGTATCTAATGCTTCGGCTTTTTGCTTGTCAACGCCTAAAGCGCTAGATAGCATATGATCTTCATTGAAAAGACCTTTTGTTTTCAATGTAACAACATCACCAACTTTTTTGCCTTTTAAAGCATCTAAAGCTTTTTTGCTTTTCAACTTGTCGGTCTCAAGCATTGTTTTGTTGTCTATTTCTTCAGCTTCATTAGTGAATGTGCCGCTTACTTCATCGTTCTTGCTAACTACATCCTTGCTTACAAGTTTACCGTATTGCTTTTGAATACGTTCAACTTGTTCGTCAATCATTTTCTTGTCTGCAACAATTTTGTATTGAGTAATTGCTTTTTTAGTTTTTAAAGAAACTTCAAAATCAGGAGCTAAACCTAATTCAAACTCAAAAGCCAATTCATCTTGATCCCAATCAAAATTGTCTTGTTGTTTTGGTAATGGGTTACCTAAAACGTCCAACTTTTCTTCAGTTAGGTATTTGTTAAGGTTGTCTTGCAACAATTTGTTTACTTCATCAACCAAAACGGCTTTACCATACTGCTTTTTAATAAGACCCATTGGAACTTGGCCTTTTCTAAAACCAGGAATATTAGCTTGCTTCTTATAATCCTTTAAAATGGTGTCTACCTTATCTTGGTAATCTTCTTTTGTGATAGCAACTTTAACTACTGCATTTAAATCGTCTATCTGCTCTTTCGTAATATTCATTCCTTAATATCTATTTGCATGTGTAAAATGGGATGCAAAAATACTACATTTTGCAAAGTCAACCAATTTTTTAAAGTATTGAATTTCAAATCACAAGCAACTATGACTTGTCATCTTTTAACAGTGTAAAAAAGATTGATTGCAAAAATGATAGCAACAAGCTAAAAATCAAAGCCCACCAAATGTTTCCAACGGCAAATCCATCAATAAGTTTGTCTGCCAATAATATGATGATAGCATTAATGATTAGTAGAAATAGACCGAAGGTAATTACAGTAACCGGTAGGGTTAAAATTACCAAAATTGGTTTTACCAATAAGTTCAGGATACTTAAAACAACTGCTACGATTACTGCGGTTATGAAGCTGTCTACGGATACATTTGGTAGAACGTTGGCTAAAATGACAACGGCTACTGCGCTTAATAGAATTCTTAAAATTAGTTTCATGGGTTATGGTTTTAAATTATAAATACGATTAATCTTTATTTAAAAAACGAAGTGATTTTTCAAAGAATTGAGTAGGGTTTTCGGCATGTAGCCAATGACCGGCATTGTCAATAGTTTCTACTGTAGCTTTAGGAAAATGAAGGTGTATAACTTCAAGGTCATTGTTGGTTACATATTCAGATTTGTCGCCTTTAAGAAATAGGGTGTAGCCATCAAAACTATCTGTGTTATTGATGTTGTCGCCAATTTCTTCCATTTTATTGCTCAGTACTTCTAAATTAAATTTAAAGCATAACTTTTTGTCTTCATTTCTATGAAGGTTTTTTAATAGAAATTGCCGAATGCCCGGATTAGAAAGATGTTTTTTTAATTGTTCATCAGCATCTTTTCTGGATTTTAAATTCGTGGTATCTACAGCGTTTAACCCATTAATGATCTCTTGATGATGTGGTGGATAGTATTTTGGGGCTATGTCTGCTACAATTAATCTATTAACTCGTTCAGGGTAGGTGCATGCAAATTGCATGGCGGTTTTACCACCCATTGAATGACCAATTAAAGCGGTATCTTCTATGTCATGAGCGTCTAGATAATTTAGAAAATCATCGGCAAGTATATCATAATTGAAATCTGGCGAATGAAAACTTTTGCCATGATTTCTTTGGTCAATTAAGTGAACGCGGAATCCGTTTTCAGCATATAATGTGCCTAACGTTTTCCAATTATCCAGCATCCCTAAAAATCCGTGTAAAATACACAATGGTTTACCTTCTCCTAAAATTACAGAATGTAATATTTGTTTCATTTTAATCTATGTAAATACATGTTTACTACATTATCAAAGCCTAAGTATAATGCTTCACTTATAAGCGCATGGCCAATAGATACTTCTAGTAAGTTAGGAATATTTTTAGCGAAATATTCAATGTTATCTAAACTAAGGTCATGACCGGCATTGATACCTATGCCTAATTCGTTTGCACGTTTTGCGGTCTCAATGAATGGTTTTATAGCTTCTTCTTTATTTTTCTCGTAGTCGGTAGCGTAACTTTCTGTGTATAATTCTATCCTATCAGTACCTATAGCTTTTGCGCCGTCTATCATTTTTGGGTCTGGGTCGACAAAGATTGAAGTACGAATACCGGCAGCTTTAAAGGTTTTAATGACATCGGTTAAAAAATCTTTATTTGTAATCGTATCCCAACCGGCGTTAGAGGTAATGGCATCTACAGAGTCTGGTACAAGTGTTACTTGTTCTGGTTTCACTTCTAGAACCAATTCAATGAATTTTGGAACCGGATTGCCTTCAATATTAAATTCTGTGGTGACCGTATTTTTTAAATCTCTGGCGTCTTGGTATCTAATATGACGTTCGTCTGGTCTAGGATGAATTGTGATTCCTTGTGCCCCAAAAGCTTCTAAGTCTTTAGAAACCTTAAGTAAATCTGGAACATTGCCACCACGGGCATTTCTAAGAGTTGCAATTTTGTTTACGTTAACGCTAAGTTTTGTCATTATGTCTTATTTACCTTTTAAGAGCATCAAAAATACAAATAAGGCACGCCTTTTGATATTATTAATTGTTATTTTGCGTTATATAAAGGTCTATGAATATTCAAGAACATATCATTACAAACTTACCAGTATTCGATATCAAGGATACTGCTGAAAAAGTCTTAGAGTTTTTTCATGACACTACGTACTCCCATGTTGCTATTTTGGAAGAAGGTAAGTTTCTTGGACTTTTCTCTGAGATAGATGCAGATGTGTTGCTTCCGGATTCTAAAATTGAGGAGTTTAGATATGAACTACAAAGTTTTTTTGCTCGTAGAGATACCAATTGGCTAGATGTTTTAGAGGTTTTTGCTAGGAATGAAGCTAATCTTATTCCGGTTCTTGATGAAAAGGAAGAAGTAAATGGTTACTATTGTTTAACAGATGTTGTTGCTGAATTTATTGATACGCCGTTTTTTACCGATCCAGGTAGTATTTTAGTGGTCGCGAAAGGCGTGAAAGATTATTCTTTTAGTGAAATCGCACAGATAGTTGAAAGTAACAATGCAAAACTTTTTGGTGGTTTTATAACCGATACCCAGAATGATGTTATTCAGGTGACTTTAAAAATTACCGCCAATAACTACAATAAGGTGGTACAAACTTTTAGACGTTACAATTACCATATTATATTTGGTAATAGTGATGATGAATTCTTAGAAGACTTAAAGAACAGATCAGATTACTTAGATAAATATCTTAATGTATAATATGAAAGTAGCTGTTTACGGTCAAACTTATCAAGATAATGCTATTGAATACCTCATTGAACTGTTAGATGAGTTGCAGACTGTTTCTGCAGAAGTTCATATTGAAAAAGATTTTTACGAATTATACCGAGCCAAAGGCAATAATCACACCTTTCCAATTTTTACTATAGAAGAAGGTTTGAATGCCTCTTTTGATATGTTCGTTAGTTTTGGTGGTGATGGTACTATTTTGCGAGCAACAACTTTTGTGAAAGATTTAGGTATTCCAATAGTAGGCGTTAATACAGGTAGGTTAGGTTTTCTTTCTACCTTTAAGAAAGAAGATGTTAGAAAAGTGGTTCAAGAATTTAAGCAAGGTGCATATACTGTTGTAGAGCGTAGTTTGGTGCAATTGAATACAAAAGAATTAGATGTAGAATTTGGAGACTTGAATTTTGCATTGAATGAAATTACCGTAAGTAGAAAAGATACTACTTCTATGATTACGGTAGAGACATATTTAAATGATGAGTATTTGACTTCTTATTGGGCAGACGGATTAATTATTTCTACCCCAACAGGTTCTACCGGATACTCCTTAAGTTGTGGAGGTCCTGTAATTGTGCCTACCGCTAAATCTTTGGTGTTGACCCCAATTGCTCCTCATAACTTAAATGCAAGACCTTTGGTAATTTCAGATGATACCATAATTAGATTAAAGGTGTCAGGCAGAGAAGATAACCATTTGGTTTCTTTAGATTCTAGAATAGCATCATTGGAAAACGGTCAGGAGATTGCTATTAGTAAAGCGCCATTTACTGTTAAAATGATAGAATACACTTCAGAAAGTTTTTTAAAGACCTTAAGAAATAAGCTTCTTTGGGGCGAGGATAGGCGAAATTGAGCCAACTTTTGAACAATAATTGTCCTTAATCGCTGTTTATCTTTTGAGAACATAAAAATTATTGCATTCTCTGTTTTGAATATTATATCTGCAATAATTGTAAAATCTATTTTATGCGTTACATAACGTTATTAGTATTGCTTTTTTCATTGTTAGGTTTGCAGGCGCAGACTTATGAGGTGGGTATTTTTGCTGGTGGTGCCAATACAATTAGCGATGTTGGTAGAACGGATTATCTTTTGCCTTCTAATATTGCTTTTGGCGGACTGTTCAAATGGAATATAAGTAAAAGATATGCATGGCGTGGTAGTTTAACTTATGGCAAATTCACTGCAGACGATAGTAAGTCTAGTTCTACGGCTAGACAGCAAAGAGGTTATGTAGTGGATAATTCAATTTTAGAAGGCTCCGTGGGCTTAGAATTTAACTTCGTAGAATATAATTTACACAAACTTGGTCCGGCATTTACACCCTATTTATATACAGGTCTTACCTATTTTAGGTATGATTATCAGTATTTTAATGGAGGTATTTTACAAGATATTAATCAAAAAGAAGGAAGTTTTGCGGTGCCAATGACTGTTGGTTTTAAGTATCGTATCAATCAGTTTCTTATTTTTGGAGGCGAAATAGGTGCTCGGTATACTTTTACAGATAACTTAGATGGTAGTAACCCTGAAGGTTCTAACTTTGAAGAATTCCAATTCGGTAATATTTTTAGCGATGACTGGTATGTATTTTCCGGTCTAACTTTAACTTATACTTTTGGAAGAAAGCCTTGTATGGATTGTTTTGAGTAATTTTTAAGATGAGTGATATAAACGATATTGATAAACTGAATGTTCCAAAGCACCTTGCTATTATTATGGATGGTAATGGTAGATGGGCAAAGGAACGCGGTAAACTAAGAGTTTTTGGTCACGAACACGGTGTAAAAACTGTTAGAATTGTTGTTGAGCAATGTGTTCAATTAAAAGTTGAATACCTAACATTATATACGTTTTCTACAGAAAATTGGAATAGACCTAAGATAGAAGTGCAGACACTTATGCGCTTATTAGTGTCTTCTTTAAAGAAAGAACTTAAAACTTTTAACAAAAATAATGTACGTTTAAATACCATAGGTAATATAGATGCATTGCCTTCAAAAGCTTACAAAGAGCTAGTTGAAGTTATGGATCAAACAAAGCAAAACACAGGCATGACGTTAACTTTAGCTTTGAGCTATGGTGCTCGTGAAGAGCTGCAATCTATGGTAAAACAGATAAGTACCAAAGTTAAAAATAATATAATTTCAATTGAAAACATTGACCAAGAAATTATAAATAGCCATCTTTACACGCATGATTTGCCAGATGTAGACTTATTGATTCGTACTAGTGGAGAACATCGTATCAGTAATTTTTTATTATGGCAAATAGCATACGCAGAGTTATATTTTATTGATGTATATTGGCCTGATTTTAGAGAGCATCATTTAGTTGAGGCCATAAAAAACTACCAGAACAGAGAACGAAGATTTGGAAAAACAAGCGAACAACTCACTTAAAGATATGACCAGGTTCATATCATTGAACCACTTTTTAACTACCTTTTTATTTTTAATCACCTTTATTGCCGCCGCACAGGATGCTTCCTATGAGGATGGTAAAAGCTATATTTTAGGAGGTTTAGATGTTACGGGACTGCAAAGTTATAATGAGCAAACTGTAAAAACTTATACTGGTTTAAGAGTAGGTCAACCTATTACTTTACCTGGAGAGCAAATAAGTGAAGTCATTAAAAAATTATGGGGTCTAGAACTTTTTAGTAAAATAGATATCTTTATTACTAATATAGAGGAGAACACCGTTTTTTTAGAATTGAACATTATTGAACGACCAACATTGACCAATGTTAAGTTTTATGGTGTTAAAAAAGGTAAAATTGAAAGCCTTATCAAGGATACTGACCTTAAAAAAGGAAAGAAGATTACTGAGAGTCTAATTTCCAATTCTAAAAACTACATTACTAATAAATACAAAAAGCAAGGTTATTTAAATGCCGAGGTCAATATAGCTACTTCCAAGGATACTACAGATAACAACACGCAGTATATGGTAGTGAACGTTAAAAAGGGTGATAAAGTAAAAATACGTGATATCATCTTTGAAGGTAATGAGCAATTAGCTGACAAGAAACTACGTAAAGCTTTAAAAAATACTAAGAAGAAAAAGTTTGGTCGTTTCTGGAAAAAATCGAAATATATTCAAGAAGATTATGAAGAAGATCTTGGTCTTTTGGTAGATAAATTTGCGGAAAATGGATACCGTGATGCACGCGTATTGTCAAATTCTATTATAAAGGTCGATGAGAATAATATTGATTTAAAGATAAAAGTAGAAGAAGGAGATAAGTACTATTTTGGTGATATAGACTTCGTAGGTAATACGGTGTATACAGACCGACAATTAAATCGTGTTTTAGGTATTCAAAAAGGCGACACTTATAATGGTGTTTTGTTGCGTGAAAGAATTGCCGATAACTCTAAACCAGACCCAAGTGATGTAACAAGTTTGTATCAAAACAACGGGTACTTGTTTTCTACTATTAATCCGGTAGAAATGTCTGCTGCTAATGACACTATTGATTTTGAAATTAGAATTATAGAAGGTAAAGAGACTTTCTTAGATCACGTTACTGTTTCGGGTAATGATAAAACAAATGATCATGTAATCTATCGTGAACTACGAACAAGACCTGGTCAGAAATACAACAAGGCAGATATCATTAGAACTATTCGTGAATTAGGTCAACTTGGCTTTTTTGATGCGGAACAAATTACACCAGATGTATTGAACGCTAACCCTAATGAGGGTACGGTGGATTTAGCTTGGAACTTGGTTGAGTCTGGTTCTAGCCAAATAGAACTGCAAGGTGGTTATGGTGGCGGTGGCTTCATAGGTACTTTAGGGCTATCGTTTAGTAACTTCTCTATTAAGAATTTATTTAATGGTGAAAAGTACAAGCCTGTACCAATGGGTGACGGTCAAACTTTTGCATTACGTTTACAGGCAAGTCAAACTTACAGGGTTTATAGCTTAAACTTTGCAGAGCCATGGTTAGGTGGTAAAAAACCGGTACGTTTTAATTTAAGTATGTCTAGAACGCAGCAGTTTGCAGCTTCTTATGATAGTAGTGGTGATATCGATATTGATAAAGATCAACAATTCTCTATAACAGGAATAACCGCTGGTTTGGCAAAACGTGTACAATGGCCAGATGATTTCTTTACAATATCTCACTCACTTAGTTACCAATTATATGACTTTAGAAACTATAATATTGGTCTATTTAATTTTGGTGACGGTAAAGCGAATTCATTAGCTTACACTTTTGGTATCTCTAGAAGTTCACAGGGGCCAAGTAGAATATTCCCTATGTCAGGGTCAACATTTGAAATGTCTGCAAAATTTACTCCTCCTTGGTCTTTGTTTAGTAATAAGGATTATAGAGCTTTGCAAGACCGTTCTGACGAAATTGAAGAAATTGCCTCTGTAAACAGAACAGCATTAGAACAGGCTGAGCTTGAAGAAATCGATCAAGAGCGCTTTAGATGGTTAGAGTATTATAAAGTGAAATTTAAAGGTGATTGGTATACTACTTTGGTCGATAAATTAGTACTTCGCAGTAATGCTGAATTTGGCTTTTTAGGAAACTATAATAGTGCGGTTGGTGATGTGCCTTTTGAAAGGTTCTATGTAGGTGGTGATGGTTTAGGTAACTTTACCCTAGATGGTAGAGATGTAGTTCAGCTTAGAGGTTATGATGAACAAGCGATTACTCCTTATTCTGACGATGGGTCCGTAGACGGTGCATTAATTTATAATAAATTCTCATTAGAGTTAAGATATCCATTAACATTGAAGCCTTCTGCGTCTATTTATGGACTTGCATTTTTAGAGGGTGGTAATTCCTTCAACAATTTTCAGAACTTTAATCCGTTTGAATTAAAACGATCGGCCGGTGTGGGGCTGCGTATCTTTATGCCAGCATTTGGTTTGTTGGGTATTGATTTTGGTTATGGGTTCGATGAAGATCTAAATCCAGCGTCTGCAGGTCAAGGGCCAAGCGGATGGCAAACTCACTTCATTATTGGTCAACAGTTTTAATTTTCATTGAATTATAATATTCGTGCTACTAGCTAATCCTTTAATTTTAAAAGATTTAGTAATTTTGGCACGATATTTTCTATAGGATTAAAGGACATTAACAATGAGTACAAAAACAAGAGTTCTATTAGTAGTTTCGGTCATCTTTATGACTATTCAGGGTTTTGCCCAAAGGGGGGTGAGAATGGCATATGTGGATATGGAGTACATATTACAGAATGTTGATGAGTATAGGGAAGCGACAGAGCAGTTAGAAACTAAGGTACAGCGTTGGAAAATTGAAGTTGAGCAAAAGCAAAGTGTCGTAGAGCAGATGAAGAAAGATTTAATGGCGGAGAAAGTGTTGTTAACTCCAGAGCTTATTGCAGAAAGAGAGGAAGAAATTCAAATTTTGGAACGTGAGATGATCGAATATCAACAAGATCGTTTTGGGCCACAAGGAGATTTAGTATTACAAAAAAGAAGGTTAATACAGCCTATACAAGATCAAGTGTTCAATGAGGTTCAGAAAATTGGCACGAATAAAAAGTATGATTTTATTTTTGATAAATCTGCGGATGTTGTAATGTTGTATTCAGAAAAAAGACACGATATCAGTGATTTGGTCTTGAGAGGTATTGCTAGAACAAGAAAAATTAGCAAACCAAAGAAAAAATCAGATGATCTTAGTAGATTAGATAATTTTGAAGGTGAAGAGGAGGAAGTAGTAAGTGAGGCATTACAGGAACGATTGGATAAAGCAGCGCAGGCAGCCGAAACTAGAGAGAAAAGTGCAGCCGATGCAAAGGCTGAACAATTAAAGTTGCGAGAAGAAAGAAAGAAAGCGTACGAAGAAAGAAGAAAGAAGTTGTTAGAGGAACGCGAGGCCAAAAGGCAAGAGAAGTTGAAAGAAAGAAGTGATAACAAAGAAGAAGAAGAAAATAGCGATACCGAAAAAGATGATAACGGTACTATTTAAATAGGTTTAACAACCGCACATTAACACTCAAAATTGAATTAAAATTACACTCATGAAACAAGTAAAACAAATTGTGGTAGCCTTATTGTTGTTCGTAGCAACGACAAGTTTTGTAAATGCCCAAAGTAAAGTAGCTCATATAGATGTTACTCAATTATTATCTGCAATGCCAGAAATGAAAGCTGCAGAAGCAGAACTTAAGAAATTACAAGAAACTTACAATGCGGATATTGAAGGTTCAATGACAGAATTGCGTAACAAGTACACGCAATACCAAAATGAAGCTGCTGCAAAGTCTAAAGAGGAGAACGAAAAAAGAGCAGTAGAATTACAAGGTTACGAGAAGAATATTGGTGAGGCTCAACAAAGAGCTCAACAAGAATTCCAAAAGAAACAAGCTGAGTTATTCGCTCCTATATCTGAAAAAGCTAAAGCTGCCATAGAACAAGTTGCAGCTGCTCAAGGTTTTGATTATGTAATCGATGCTCAAGCAGGTGGTGGTTTAATCGTTGCTAAAGGTAAAGACCTTTTAGCTGATGTTAAAAAACAATTAGGTTTCTAATAAGAGACTGATAGTATAAAAGAAAAGCCATCTGTTAAGATGGCTTTTTTTATGCCTTAATTTTTCTTTTAATGTTTGTCCAGCGAAGGTTTCTTATAAATTTTCCTTCTTCTTCTGTTACCAAATACGCCGTATCATTTTGTATTGCTTGTGTGTAGCCAAGAATATTGTTCCAAAAAGACCTGATAGATTTGTTTTTCATCGCCATTTTCAAGGAAGCAATGCAGGTAATTATGAATCCATAACGCATAGTATACATTGCTTTCCCTTGTAATCTTTTAGCTTTGGCGTTATATGCTTTTCCGGTAGGTCTTAAGTGCTTAACGTGCAACTTAGCATCGGTATGTATAGAAAAGCCATAAAACCTCGCTAAGAGCTCATCTACGGTATCCCATCCCATTGCGTTCTTCAATTCACCTATCGCTTTAAAACAAGCTTTAGAATAAGCTTTAATTGCTCCTCTAACATGGTCTTTGTCCATTGGGTGATTTAAAACCCATTCACCTGTGTTGTTTTGTTCATAAATAAATCCGCCTGCAATTCCCAAATTTTTATTTGTTTTAAAATAAGTGCTTATCACTTCAAAGTAATTAGGAGGTAAAATTACATCGGCATCAAGTTTTACGATAAAGTCAAAGTTGTCATCTAATAGTTCAAGCCCCTTGTTGAAGGCATTTATAACTTTGCTGCCTGGCATGTGTTGTGTAGAAGAAGTGGAATTTAACTTTTTAAACATAGTACTCTTAGAACAGTATTGATCTATTATAGATTCTGTGTTGTCTGTAGAGTTGTCGTTAACAAGAATAACATGCTTTGGGAGCAGTGTTTGTTGTATGATAGACTCTAGAGTGCTTTTTAAAAAAGCCTCTTCATTATGTATAGGAATAACTATGTAGTAACCCATTTTAGATGCGTTCCCTTATTTTCTTGTGGCGTAAACAATATAATACCTTGGTGTAAATAACCTAAGAAGTGGTCTAAAGCCTATTTTCTTTACGGGATTGGTCCATTTCATTGAATCTTGTATCTCCCAACCAGCTTTTTCTAACAACCAATTAAACTGCCAATCTTCAAATTCATGATAATGTCTATCCCATTTATCGGTTTTACTTCTGTACGCAGGCGAAAACCAAAGCTTCAATGGAATACTTGCTACAAGTTTTTTAGATTTTGAATTTGTTAAAAGAGGTAGCGGTGATAATAAATGCTCAAATATTTCAAATGCAGTCATTACCTCGGTATCGGTATTCGTTATGGCGCTAAAATCAATATCTAAATCTTCTCCGCTAGTGTTGGTTACTTGGTAACCATCTTGTTGCATTATTTTGGTAAACGGATTCTCTACCCCTAAATCTAGTATAGACTCATTGGTGTTTATATGTTTACGTAAAAATTGTAATGTATGCTTGTAGCGTTTGTTCGGAAAAGTGTTCTCGTACATGTTTAGATTCTGTATACCATTGCATTGACGTTCATTCCGGCGCCAACACTAGCAAAGATAACAACATCTCCCTTTTTAATTTCCTGATTTTCTAATTTACCTTCTTTTACAAGGTCAAATAAAGTAGGTATGGTAGCAACTGAGCTGTTGCCTAGCTTTGATATGCTCATTGGCATGATGCCTTCTGGCATTTCTTTACCATATATTTTATAGAAGCGTTTTACTATGGCTTCATCCATTTTTTCGTTTGCTTGGTGAATAAATATCTTTTTCACCTCGTCAATTTTAATACCGCTATTATCTAGGCATGATGCCATGGCAGAGGGTACATTGGTAACGGCAAATTCATAAATTTTTCTTCCAAGCATTTTTATATAGTAAGCCTTTTTTTCGTCCTCTTTGTTATATGTTTCTCCAAAGAAAAGAAAGTTGGCTTCGCCATTGGCGAAGGTTGCCGACTCGTGTGCTATAATTTCACCGCCATCATTCGATCTCTCAACAATAGTAGCGCCTGCACCATCTGAATAGATCATGGAATCACGATCATAATCATCTACAATTCTGGATAATGTCTCTGCACCTATTACTAAACATTTATTGGCAATACCACTTTTTATAAATGCGTTGGCTTGAATCATACCTTCTAGCCAACCTGGGCAACCAAAGATTAAATCGTAAGCAACACATTTAGGGTTTTTAATCTGTAATTGATGTTTTACCCTAGTAGCTAAACTTGGTAAAGTGTCTCCTTGTATATAGCCGTCTTTTAGGTCTCCAAAGTTATGGGCAACGATAATATAGTCTAGTGTTTCTTTGTCTAAATTGGCATTTTCAATAGCCTTTTCCGCTGCGAAAAAAGCTAGGTTAGAAGTAGTGTATTCTTTAGGGGCATATCGCCTTTCTTTAATACCTGTAATAGCTTTGAACTTTTCTATAATAACTTCGTTGTTATGTTTGAAGGAGGTGCCGTCTAAATTTAAAAAATTATGGTTATTAAAATCTGTGTTAGAAATTTTTAAATCAGGAATATAACTTCCTGTTCCCGTAATTGAAATGCTCATTTTTAAATTTTGAATTGTAACCGAAAGTTAATCAAATTGTAAAAATATTATATGCATGCATAGTAAATTTTACGATGGTCAAGCCATTTTGTTTTAAACCTTGAGTATAAAAAAAGCCTTTTCATAATGATGAAAAGGCTTTGTAGTATGGGTTTGTAGCTGTTATTCAGTTTCCATATACGCTTCAATAGGTGCGCACGTACAAATTAAATTACGGTCTCCATATGCATCATCAACTCTACGTACAGATGGCCAAAATTTATTTTCAGCTATGTATGGTAATGGAAAAGTCGCTTTTTGTCTTGAGTATGGAAATTCCCAATCATCTGTCGTAGCCATTTCTAAAGTGTGTGGCGCATTTTTTAGCACGTTATTTGGCTCATCAATATTTGATTCGTCAATTTCTGCACGAATAGATGACATGGCATCACAGAACCTATCTAATTCTGCTAAATTCTCACTTTCGGTAGGCTCTATCATAACGGTTCCTGCTACAGGAAAAGATACAGTAGGTGCGTGAAAGCCATAATCCATAAGTCGTTTTGCAATATCTGTAACCTCAATACCATTTTTCTTGAAAGGTCTGCAGTCCAAAATCATTTCATGAGCCGCTCTTCCTTTTTCTCCTGTATAAAGAACATCGAACTTACCTTCAAGTTTATGCTTTATATAATTGGCATTAAGAATTGCAATTTTTGTAGATTGGGTCAAGCCTTGCTCTCCCAGCATTTTAATATATCCGTAAGAAATAAGGCAAACCAAAGAGCTTCCCCAAGGTGCGGCAGAAATAGCCGTAATAGCTTCTTCGCCACCAGTTGTTATTACCGGGTTACTAGGTAAAAACGGTACTAATTGTGGAGCTACACATATTGGGCCAACACCAGGACCGCCACCACCATGAGGTATGGCAAAAGTTTTGTGAAGGTTCAAGTGACAGACATCTGCGCCAATAGTTGCAGGGTTTGTTAAGCCAACTTGAGCATTCATGTTGGCGCCATCCATATAAACTTGTCCGCCGTGATCGTGAATTAATTTTGTAATCTGTTTAATGGAAGACTCAAATACACCATGTGTAGATGGGTATGTTACCATGAGTGCAGCTAAGTTATCTGAATGTAGTTTTGCTTTTTCTTCAAGGTCTGCAACATCAATATTTCCTTTTTCATCGGTTTTGGTAACCACAACTTTCATACCTGCCATTACTGCAGATGCGGGATTGGTACCGTGCGCAGATGAAGGAATCAAGCATATATTTCTATGAGATTCCCCTCTAGATTCATGATATGCTCTAATAACCATCAATCCGGCATACTCACCTTGCGCACCAGAATTTGGTTGTAATGAAGTGTCCGCAAAGCCTGTAATAACAGAAAGGTCTTTTGCAAGCTCTCTTAATATTGTTTGGTATCCTTCCGCTTGATCTACCGGTACAAATGGGTGAATATTACCCCAGTTAGATGAGCTTAAAGGCAGCATTTCACTAGCTGCATTTAATTTCATGGTACAACTGCCTAAAGAAATCATACTATGGTTTAAAGCAAGATCTTTGCGTTCCAACTTTTTTATGTAGCGCATTAACTCAGTCTCTGAATGATATGAATTAAAGACTTTGTTCTCCATAAAAGCACTTGTACGTTGTACGTTGCTAGGTATAGAAGTAGTATTTAATAAACTTGTGGTTTCTGAAGCTGTTTTGCCAAGTGCCTCGGCAAATATGGATATAATCTGGTTTAAATCCTTTAAAGAAGTAGCTTCATTAACCGCAATAGAAATGGTATCATTGTCTATATAGTAGAAGTTTACTTCATTTGCTTCAGCTACTGTGCGTATTTTTTTAGCATCTGCCTTTACCGTTATCGTATCAAAATAAGCAGAGTTGATTTGATAAATGCCTAAATTCTCAAGAGCATCAACCAAAGTAACTGCAGTGGCATTAATTTTTGATGCGATGTATTTTAATCCTTTCGGTCCATGATATACGCCGTACATACCTGCCATTACAGCAAGTAATACCTGTGCGGTACAAATGTTAGATGTTGCTTTATCTCTCTTTATATGCTGCTCTCTGGTCTGTAATGCCATTCTTAAAGCAGGCTTACCGTCAGTATCTTTTGTTACACCGATTATTCTACCGGGAATATTTCTTTTAAATTCTTCTTTAGTAGCAAAGAACGCAGCGTGAGGTCCACCATAACCTAACGGAATACCAAAACGTTGAGTGGTACCAACAACTACATCTACACCAAAATCTCCTGGTGGTGTTAATAATACCAGGCTCATAATATCGGCAGCTACTGCCACCTTAATGTCATTATCTTTTGCTTTAGCTACAAAGCCGGCATAATCATATACCTGGCCGTATTTTCCAGGATACTGTAATAAAGCGCCATAAAAATCTGAACTGAAGTCGAATTCTTCATGGTTGCCTATAACCAATTCAATTCCTAAAGGGATAGAACGTGTTTTTAATAGCGATAATGTTTGTGGTAATATCTCTTCTGAAACAAAGAATTTTACAATAGCACTCTTTTTCTGTGCACGACTTCTAACATCAAAAAGCATGGTCATAGCTTCTGCAGCTGCCGTACTTTCGTCAAGTAAAGAAGCATTTGCCAATTTCATACCTGTGAGGTCTGAAACAATGGTTTGGAAGTTTAAAAGTGCCTCTAATCTACCTTGTGCTATTTCAGCCTGGTACGGTGTATAAGCAGTGTACCAGCCCGGGTTCTCAAGAATGTTTCTTTTTATAACTGACGGAATCAAACTTTCATGATACCCTAAGCCAATATACGTTCTAAAAACTTTATTTTTTTTGGATAAAGCCTCTGTGTGCGCAAGAAACTTGTGCTCACTCATTGGAGGGTCTAGTTGTAAGGGCTCTTGTAGTCGAATATGTTCTGGTATGGTCTCATAAATAAGCTGTTCCAGATTTTCAACACCTACCGTGTTGAACATGGTATTAAAATCTTCTTCCCTAATGCCGATATGGCGCAAAGCAAACACGTCAGTCTTCATAGATACTATTGTTATATAAGGTGTAAAATTACCACTTTTATGTGTTTAAATTAGTGCTGTATGATACTCATATCTTGAAAGTTTTTAACCAAAACAAAAGGTTATAAACACTTTAACTACTTTTGTTTAATGACCTTGATCAAAAAGATTTTTGATTTTTACCTAGATGCTAGTATTCATGTGGCTTTGGCTATATTTAGTTTGGTTCATGTTACGGCACTTACATTAAACATAAACGTGCCTGTAGAACTCTATTTTTTTATTTTTTTTGGCTCTATTAGTTGCTATAATTTCGTAAAATTTGGAGTAGAGGCAGAGAAATATATTCTTGTAGCCAATACCTATCATAAAAACATTCAATTTTTTAGTTTTGGATGTCTCTTAGTTGCTGGCTATCAATTATTTTTTCTGTCGGAAAGGGTTTTTGTTGGTCTGCTTGTCTTAGCGGGAATTACCGGACTTTATGCTTTACCTGTACTGCCAAAGCACAAAAATTTTAGAAGTTTCAGCGGATTGAAAATTTTAATTGTAGCTGCAGTTTGGGCAGGTACTACTGTGGTGCTGCCAGCTATTTCTGTTTTAGATGAAATCTCTTGGAATGTAAAAATCGAAGCGGTACAGCGATTTCTATTTGTTCTGATACTATTAGCACCCTTTGAAATCAGGGATTTGAAATACGACAGTAGCGCACTTAAAACGTTACCTCAAAGAATAGGGGTGAAAGGAACAAAAATGATAGGCTATAGTTGGTCAATTCTTTTTTATGCAGCGACATTTTTAAAAACAGATTTGGATGTCACCCATCTAGTGGTTAAAACAATTTTGTTTTCACTATTAATTTTAATGCTATATAAAACGGAATTAAGTCAAAAGAAATATTTTTCTTCTTTTTGGGTGGAGGCAATACCGTTATTTTGGTGGTTGCTTTTTGTAATCAGTACGAGGTATACTATTTCGCTTTAGAAAAATTTTCTTTCATCTTCTTCTTTTCTTCATCACTTAAAACAGCTAACCTTGCTTGGTTGCAAAGAGAAGTTAACTTAGTGTTGTCTTTACTGTGCTTTGCACAGGTTTTACACATAAGTAAGTGAAATTTTAATTTTATTTTATCCCAACGAGAAGCTTCTTCGTATTGAGCCTTATTGCAAATATTTGCTGCCTTTTCACATGAAATCATCATAACTAAAACCAATTTTGATTTAAACAACCCATTAAGCCAGTTCTGGCTCTATGTATCATTACCCAAAGGTTAGACGCATTAATACCTAAAGCATTACAAATATCTTCAGTTTCCATTCCTTCAATAGTTTTCATGGTGAATACTTGAGCTTGTTTTTTTGGTAATTTTGAGATGCAGTTTTGAATAGCTAGACCTAATTCTTCATTTTCTAATGTATCGTTTTCAAAATTACTGTTAGGGTCTGCTATACGCTCTTCTATCCAATCTCCTTCTGTATCGGTCTGTGAGCTATAACTCATGCGAACCTCTGCTTTTCCTTTTTTAGAATTTATTTTACGATAGTGGTCAATGACCTTTCGTTTTAAAATAGCAATTAACCATGTGCGTTCTGCGGCATCACCTTTAAAGTTTTTAGCAGATTTTAGTCCTGCAATAAAGGTGTCTTGCACAAGATCTTTTGCAATTTCTGCATCACTTACCCTTGTAACGGCATAATTGAATAGGTAATCTGCGTAAAGATCAACCCATTTGTCTGGATTAAGATTGTTTGTTTCCATTTTTTATTCTGCGTTTCAAAAGTAATTGAATTTTATCTATTATGTCTATTTTTGATTATAAACACTAAGCTATGAAGATTTTGTTAATTTTTATGTTGTTATCTACTCAATTTGTAATAGGACAAATAGAGTCAAAACATATTTCAGAGTTTACCGGCTTTAATGGAGCTGTAGAATTATTGATTGATGTTAGGACACCAGCAGAGTTTGATGCAGGTTATATAGATGGAGCAGTAAACATAGACTGGCTTTCAGAACAATTCAACCAAAAGATGGTGCATATTGATAGAAATAAAAAAATCTATGTGTACTGTAAAAAAGGAGGTAGAAGTTTAAAATCTCAAGAAAGGTTAGCTGAACTCGGTTTTAAAAATGTGGTTAACTTAGAAGGTGGTTATGATGCTTTTTCTAAAGAATAAAAAATAGCGAATAAATTAACTGATAATCAAGTCTTTAAGTTTCAGCCAGAATTTTGGTCAATTGATTATCTCTTATTGGTTTAACAATATAATCAGATACTTCTTTTATCATTTTCGTTTTTTCAAAATCTACTAAGTCTACAGAAGACGACAATATGTAAATTGTAATTTTTTTAGATATTTTAGGTATAATTTTTATGTATTCATCCATAAATCTATATCCGTCCATAACCGGCATATTTACATCTAGAAAAACAATGTCGGGTAATTCAATATGATCATCTATGTTTTCGTTAAAGAAACTCATTGCTTCTGCGCCATCCGTAAATGGAATAATTTTAGCTACAGATGTATGTGCCTCCAAAGTGTGGAATATGGTGTATTGAAAAACTTCGTCATCGTCAATTACACAAACTTTAATGTTATTGTCCATCTTAGTTAGTTTAAAGTGATATAAAATGTTGTTCCATTGTTAACTTCACTATCTACAGAGATGGAACCGCCCATAGATAATATTTGTGCCTTTGTTAAAAATAATCCGAGGCCTCTTGCTTCTGGATGTTTATGGAAAACTTTGTTAAGACCAAATATTTTTTGTCCGTACATTTTCATATCTATTCCTAATCCATTATCCTTGAACTCTAAAAGTACTCTGCCATTTACCATTTCTGAAGATATAAAAATTTCAGGTATTTTATCGGGTGACCTATACTTTATGGAATTACTAACTAAATTAAGAAAAATACTCTCTAAATAAACAGGATTATATTTTACATTTTTTGCTTTTGTAAAATCACAAGTGATACGTCCTCCTGTTTCTATTAATTCAGCAGCTAAAATTTGCTTTGTTTTATGAAGTGTTTGTTCAAAAGAAAGTTCTTCTTTAATAATAGTAGCACTATGCTTAATAGTTATGGTCTCGATTAAGGCATTAAGTGTGTCTGATAAATGTTCTACAACAATTTCAAATTTTTGAAAAATTTCTAACTTCCTATTGTTATCATCCGTTTTGTTATAAAGATTTAAAAGAGCGTTTAAATTGCTGACCGGAGAGCGTAAATTATGAGAAGTAATATGATTAAATTCAGCTAGTTGCTTGTTTTTCGAGGTTAAGGTAACCGTTGATTTTTCTAAACTTCTATTGGTGTCCAATATTTTTTGTTGGGCTTCTATCTGTTCTGTAATATCTTGGCTTGATCCTATTAGTTCAATAACGTTACCTTCAATATCTAAAATAACCTCGCCAATGATTTTAATTGTTCTTAAAGACTTATCATTCTTTATGATTCTATGATGAAATGTGTCAAATTTTTTTGTGTCAATAATTTTCTGACTTATATCAATTACTTTTTTACGATCTGCAGGGTGCACTCTTTCTAGGTAGGTGTTAAAGTCTGGTTTTGTTCCTTGTTCAAAATCTAGAATTTTCATCAAGTTTTCAGATTTATCCATCACATCTTGTATAATGTCCCATTTCCAATAACCTATACTTGATAATTGCTCAGCAAAATTCAATAGCTGGTTTTTTTCTAGTAGGTCTTTTTCTATTTTTAAACGCTCAGTGATATTTTGGGCCGTACCGGCAACTTCTACTACTTCTCCAGCGTAGTTTTTTGTAGCTTCAGCTATTGACTCTATGGAAAGAATAGTGCCGTCTTTTAAAATTATCCGAAAAAATATGGACTTAATACTATCATCTCCTTCTACACATTTTTTAACCTGATCTTTTACATGTTCTAAATCCTCTGGGTGTATTTTAGAGTAAAAGATTTTCATACTCATAGGGGCGTTGACTTTTAATCCATAAATTTTATAAAGATTATCTGACCATTTTAATGTATTGGAAAGTATATCATAGTGCCATGAACCCATCATGGCAATTTCTTCTGCATAAGACAATAATTGGTTTTTTTCTTTTATTTTTTCTTGCGTTTGTATTTTTGCCGTAACGTCTTGTGTTGTGCCAATTAATTCAATAATATTTCCATTTTTATCTTCAATAATTTCGCAGACCAATTCTAAAGAGCGTATATCCCCTTTATCTTTTATGATACGAAATGATAAGATTTTGCCTCTTGTGTGGGTTTCAAGAATATTTTTAATATGTTGACTTACCCTATCAGCATCATCTGGGTGTACTTTAGATAAGAACAGTTCAACATTTATTTGGGTATTTAAGTCAATGCCAAAAATTTTATAAAGATTATCTGACCATGTTGAAACTTCTGTATTAGGGTTCCATTTCCAAGATCCCATTATTGCCATTTCTTCAGATACCGATAGTAAATGGTTTTTTTCTTGTATTAATTGTTTGGCTTTGATTGAATTGGTGATGTCTTGTGTAGAGCCTATAATTTCAATATTACCATCTTTATCTTTGGTGATTTCTCGCCTAACTTCTAGGGTTTTAATTTCTCCATTACTTGATATTATTCGGTAGGTACTACGTTTATGTTCTATACCTTCAAATATTTCTTTAATCACTGTTTGTATTCTATTGAGGTCAGGTTCATAAACACTTGCAAGTGCTCTATCTATAGTTATTTCCGATCCTATTTCATAACCATAGATTCTGTACAAATTGTCTGACCATTTACAAACATTTTTTTTAGGCTTCCATTCCCAAGAACCTAACATGGCCATTTGCTCTGCTATGTTCAGTTGTTTGTTTTTTTGAAGAAGCGCTAATTCTTTGATTTTTTCTTCCGTGATATCTTGGCAAACACCGGTCATTTCTAAAACTTCACCTTGGCTATTACGTATAATTTTGCCCAAAGATTTAATTGTTTTGATTGTTCCGTTTTTTAACTGAATTCTATAGGTAGATTCTGGAAAATCGCCATCTCGCATTGCGCTTTTTAGTGAGTTAACTATGCGCTCACGGTCTTCTTCGTGAATATAATTGATATAAGTTTCAAAGGTTATAGGAGCACCTTTTTTATGACCGTAAATAGAGTGTAAGTTATCTGACCAAACAACTTCATTTGTTGACGTGTTCCATTGCCAATAACCGATCATTGCCATTGTTTCGGCAACATTTAAGCGGTAATTTTTTTCAGATAGCTCTAAGTCTTTGGTGTGACTTTCTGTGATATCTAGGCACACACCTAATAATTCTTGCAAACCGTCTGTTTTGTTTACCGTAACCTTGCCGATAATTTGAATTACTCTTATCTCATTATATTTAAGAACAATTCTAGCAGTGAAATCGTAAAATTTATTGTCTTTTATAGACAGAGCTACTCTTTCATTTACAAAGCATTTGTCGTCAGGGTGTATTTTATCAAAAAAAGTTTCAAAAGTTAACTTGTCTATTTTAGGTTGTTCAAAGATATTGAACAAGTTGTCTGACCATGAAACATTATTAATACTTGGTTTATACCTCCAATAACCCATGGTGGTAAGATGTTCGGTGAAATTTAGTAGTTCGTCTTTTTCGTTTAATTCTTGGGCTATATTTAATGTACTTGTAATGTCGCGAGCAGTACCAATAAACTCAGGTTGGTTATTAGCTTTGTTAGAAACAATATCTGCAACAATTTCTAAAGTTCTAATACTACCGTCATTAATTATGATCCGGTGAGTAAAGGTGTGTTTTAACCCAGTATCTTGTACCAATTGCATAGAATTATCTACAATATGTTTGTCTTCGGGGTGTATGCGGGTATACAATACCTCAAAATTCATGGGAATGTTCTTGTCGAAATCCATAATCTCATATAGATTTTCTGACCACTTAAACATACCGGTATCAGGATTCCATGACCATGTGCCTGCCTTTGTAGTTTTCTCTGTTAAGCTTAATTGTTGGTTGGTTTGTGTTAGCTCAAGTTCTCTACTTATTTTATTGGATATATCTTGTGTAGTGCCTATAAGTAATGCAACATTGCCCTTAGTATCTGTAACAGCATCCGATATTATTTTTAAAGTTTTAATTTTGCCGTTCTCTAGTTGTATTCTATGTATGAATGAATGAGATTGTTTATTAATTAAAAGTTCATTGAATTTATCTTTTAGATAATCTAAGTCATCTGGGTGTACATAGTTTTGTAATGCTTCAAAACTCATTTTTGTACCAAGCTCTATTTCAAATATTCTATAGAGATTGTCTGTCCATCTAAATTCATTTTTGCATAAATCTAACTGCCAAGACCCTACTTCAATTATTTTTTCAGTTAATTTTATTTGTTGGTTAGCCTGTGAAAGTCTCTGTTTTGTGGCAATATTTTCCGTAATATCTTGACAGGTTCCCAACATGGTCACTACCTCACCTTTTTCGTTTGATATTACTTTGCCCGCTGAACAAAGTGTTTTAATGGTCCCGTCTTTTAATTGTATTTTGTAATTAGATTCTGGAAAACTTTTGGTCTTTAGTGCTAAATCAAATTTAGCGGTTATAACATCTTTATCATCTTGGTGAACATAACTTAGATATATTTCTTTTGATATTGGGCAATTTTTATCGTGATTGAAAATTGAGTAAAAATTATCAGACCATTTTAATTCCCCTGTGACCACATTCCAATTCCAGGAGCCGGATTTCGCTGTTTTTTCGGCATAATTTAATTGATGTTCTAGTTGAAGTACTTCTAGGTTTGTAGTACCTTGATTAAGGTCTTTAACTACTCCGTATATGCTGGTGCATTGCCCTTTAGCTATAATGGGCTGGGCTGTGACTTGTAAATGTCGAGAATTGCCCTTTGCCGTTAAAACTTCATAATGCATTTCAAATGGAATGCCATTCACTATAGCCTCTCTATGTGCTTTAAAAATTTGGTTTTTTAAAGCATCATCCTTGCAGTTTCCATAACAATTTTTATCATTGGGAGTGAAACTTAACGGTACCTCATGAATCTCTTTTAAGACAGTGTTCCACTCAAATAAGTTTGATTTTATATCGAACTGAAACATGCCCAATTTTGGCTCTTTATTAATAGTTCCTAAAGGTTGGTTTGTATGCGAAAGAGTGTTCTCGTTACTCATTCTTTAAAGGTGTTTTAAATGGATATTTTTGTAGCTATACAGCTACAAGGTAATTATTAAATATTTGATATATAGTATGTTTTTAGAATTTGTAATGCTTTAGGTGCGGGAATGTAAAATTAGCTTTATGGAAAGGAAGTTTTGTGATTTTGATATAACAAATTTTACTCTAAAGCGTTTTTTGTATTCAAATACAAACCGCTAATTTAGATGGCTTGAATTTATATAAATAATCTGTTAAACATTTCTATGTCCAAATTTAAAAACAACCTTAAGATCGGCACTATTTTAAAGCTTCGTATTTCTCTGTTTGTATGTATTTGCTTTTTCTTGAATGTACAAACGATTTTTTCTCAAAACGATACTATTTTTTATGATGCCAAATGGAAGGTTGTTTCTAAGGAAGAGGCTTCATTTTTTAGACCTAAAGTTGAAAAAATAGGGAACTTGTATAAAGTTGAAGATTATTATATAAATGGTAATATTCAGATGAGGGGTACGTCGTCTAGTAATCAAAAAGATGTATGGGAGGGTGTTGTTAGTTGGTATGATGAGAATGGAAAAATATACCAGCAAGGCACATATGCTAATAACAGATTAAATGGTGAATACATTTCTTATGAAGGCGATAAAAGGATTGTGGGTCAATATAAGGATGGAAGCTTTATTTCTGGAGCTATGGTTTCTAATTATGGAGAAGGTCATTTTTATCAAGAGAAAAAAGGTGATTCTTTGCTACAAGTCTATTTTGCCGTTGACATTAATGGTATACGCTATGAAAATTATAGTACGGCAAAAAAAGGGAATTACCTTTCTAAATATTATGATGATAAGGGTGATTTGATAGGGGAGCGTAAGTTGCTTTCTAGTGGTTATATTAAAGGGTTAGAGGTTTATTACTATTATGATCCAATGCGAATTCAAAAAGTCAACTATATGCCATACGGTCATGTACTTACTAATGCGTGGTATTATGCTAATGGACAAATTCGTGAAAAGGTTAAAAGTGATGAGAAATGGTCAAAAGAATATTACGATAAAAGAGGTAAACTTCTAGGGGAAATTGAATTCCAGTTAAACGGAGAGTATTTAAATCCGGTAGATGGCGATTTAATTAGTTTTCATCAAAGTAACGTTAATGATTTAAGTGAGGCAATAAGATCGGTCAGCACCTATTCTGACGGAAAAATTATTGAAGAGCAAATGTTCAGTACCAATGGTAAGGAGACAGGAATTGCTAAATACGAAAATGGCTTTAAAGTGCTACAAGTTAATTATGATGGTAACGGCAAAGAAGTGCATAGGATGGAGTTTAAAAACAGCCTTCCGTTTAATGGTGCCGAAACCACACCTTATCATACTATTGTATATAAAGATGGCGAGTTGGTAGAAGAAATCGTTTTTTATAGAGATACTCAGAAACCCTTAAAGAGAATTACGAAGACAAAAGAGGTGTATTATGATATTGAAGGCAATGTATTGGGAGAGCTTCAAGTAAATTTTAAAAACGGATATGGCACCCCTTGGCAAGGTAAGCGTTTTACTTTAGGTGCAGAGAGTGGAGAAGTATTGGGTATGAATGAGTTCAAAGAAGGTGTTTTAGTAAGGCGAACAGACTTTCGAAAACGTTTGGTAGGTAAGGAGACCTATGAAACTTTTAAAAAAATTGAAGAGTATGGTAAAAGTGGTTACGATAAAATAAGAGAAATTCACTTTTATAGTAATGGTCAATTACAGAGTGATATTACCTATGAAAATTATAAAGAAGTAAAGGGTGTTTTTTATGCTGAGAATGGTAAAGAACTGGGTGTTTATGATTATTCAAATAAGGATGGTAAACATTATGAATTTTTTCGGGATACGAATGAAATTCGTTTGTTTGAGAATTATGTAGATGGTGTGCTTATAACATCCAAAAGATTTGAAATGCAAACAAATGTAGATTATTATGAAAAAATGCCAATTTTAATTCATGAATTTGATATCAATTGTTGTGAGTCTTTTTATAGTGATAAAACGGGTGAACTTTTAGGTAGTGTTGAATATGTCAATCAAAAACCTTGGAAAGGTATAGCGTACGACGGTGTTGATAAAGCTAAATATACTATAGACAAAGGAGAGCGAAATGGGGACTATGTAAAGTATGATTATAGTGGTAAAATAGCTGAAGAGGGTCAATATGTTAATGATAAGAAAGAAGGTGTATTCAATTACTACAATTATTACGGTGCGTTAAAAAAGACCGAAAATTATAACGAGGGAGCTTTGCATGGTGATGTAATCTTTTATGATGAGGAAGGTAAATTAATGTCTAAGGTTGAGTATAAGGGTGGTAAACCGTATAACGGTACGGTATTATTAAATATGTATTCGAAGGGTAAAATAAATGAAGAGACCTATGTGGACGGAGTGTTAACCAAGCGAATTTCTTATGGGGAAAATGGTAAGAACGTGAGTACTTATATTAATGGAGAGGAAAATGAAACTATAGCCTATTATGAAGATTCTGCTTTAATGCGTCTAAAATATCAAACGAAAAGTTCTTATTTAGATGGAGAGATTATTCGTTATGATATGGAAGGAAAAGAGCAGTATAAAGCTGTTTTGAAAAGAGGTAAATTAATTTCGGGTACTATTTTACTAACCACTAATGATTACAATAATAAAGTTAGTCACATTAAGGTAACAAAAAGTGAAGATTTATTGAGCGTTGAGGTAATAGACCTAGACGGGATCATAATATTTGAAGGTAAAGAGAAGCTAATAATGGGGTCTGTTCCAGAATATGTAAAGCGTTTAAATATAGTATCTAATTATATAGATGCTTATCATTTGTACTAAATTGATATTAGGTGTTTTACCACAGCTATTATTAGGTTTAAATACGTAGTATTTTAAATAAAGAAGGGAGTTGGTCTACATCAACTCCCTTCTTTTGTTCTTTAGCCGTTTGGCTTAAAAATTATGATTGTAATAATCCAGCTCGCTCCAATAATGCTTCAACCTTTGGTTCTGCGCCTCTAAATCTTTTGTAAAGTGTCATTGGATTTTCTGTGCCACCTTGTGACAATACATTGTCCTTGAATTTAGTTGCTACTTCTTTGTTGAAAATACCTTCTTCTTTGAAGTAGGAAAAGGCATCTGCATCTAGCACTTCTGCCCATTTGTAGCTGTAGTAACCAGAAGAGTATCCTCCTTGAAATATATGGGAAAATGCAGTGCTCATACAAGTTTCTGGAGTTGCTGGGTAAAGACTAGTATCTTTAAATGCTTCGTCTTCGTGTGCTTTTACACTGGTAATGCCAGTTGGGTCAACACCGTGCCAAGACATATCCAATAATCCAAAACTTAACTGTCGTAAGGTTTGCATACCTTCTTGAAAGGTTGCTGATTCCTTTATTTTTTCAACCAGTTCCATAGGTATGGTTTCCCCGGTTTCGTAATGCTTTGCGAACAGTTCTAATGCTTCTTTTTCGTAACACCAGTTTTCTAAAACCTGACTAGGTAATTCTACAAAATCCCAAAAAACAGATGTCCCAGAAAGGCTAGGGTAGGTGGTATTTGCCAGCATACCATGTAAACCATGACCAAATTCATGGAATAAAGTTGTTACTTCATTAAAAGTTAATAATGAAGGTTTGCTTTTTGTTGATGGTGTAAAGTTGCAAACGTTTGATATGTGCGGACGTACATTTTCGCCATTACGTTTCCATTGGCTTTTAAAGGAAGTCATCCATGCGCCACCTCTTTTTCCTGATCTAGGGTGAAAATCTGCATAGAACAATGAGATAAAGTTTTTATCGGCATCGTACACTTTATATGTCTTAACCTCGTCATGATATTTTTCAATGTCATGAATTTCTTCAAACTGTAAATCGAATAAGTTTTCAGCTACTTTAAAAACACCGTTTATTACATTTTCAAGTTTAAAATAAGGCTTCAACTTTTCATCATCTAAGTTGAATAATTCTTGTTTTAATTTCTCAGAGTAATAGCTGCTGTCCCATTTCTCTAAGCGGTCAATGTTGTCAAGTTTTTTTGCAAAATCTTCTAATTGCTTAAACTCACGTTCTGCAGCTGGCTTTGCTTTTTCTAAAAGTTCATTTAAGAAAGAATGCACTTTTTCAGGAGTTTCTGCCATACGCTCTTCCAATACAAAATCGGCATGCGTTTTATAGCCTAATAGGTTGGCTCTTTCAAAACGTAATTTGGCTATTTCCAAAACGTTTTCTTGGTTGTCCAATTCGTCATTATGAAAAGCCTTACTACCAAACGCTAATGAAAGCTCTTTACGTAATGCACGGTTTTTAGCGTATTTCATGAAGGGGATATAGCTAGGGTAATCCAAAGTAATCATCCAGCCATCTTCCTTGCCTTTGGAGATTGCCAACTGTGCAGCAGCTTCTTTTTCGCCTTCTGGCAATCCGCCTACATCTGCTTCATCCGTAAGGTGCAATTGGTATTTATTGGTTTCGGCAAGTACATTCTCGCCAAAAGTCAATTTTAACTTAGCAAGTTTGGCATCTATCTCACGTAAACGAGTTTTTTTATCTTCAGATAAATTAGCCCCGTTTCTACTAAAACTCTTGTATTTCTTATCCAAAAGAGTGCTTTGCTCAACAGTAAGGTTCAAACCATCCTTTTGGTCATAAACTGCTTTTACTCTCTTGAACAAATCTTCATTTAAAGTAATGTCATTTCCAAATTCAGATAATAGCGGAGAAATTTCTTGTGCAATTTTCTGAATCTCTTCATTGGTTTCAGCTGAGTTTAAATTGAAAAACACACTAGAGATTCGGTCTAATTGCTGACCTGAGAATTCTAAGGCTTCTATCGTGTTTTCAAAAGTAGGTGCTTCCGTATTATGAGTAATAGCGTCTATTTCTGCTCGTGCATCTTCTATAGATTGTAAAAATGCAGGCTTAAAATGCTCATTTTTAATTTGGGAAAAAGGAGCGGTATCGAATGGGGATAATAATGGATTCATATTTCTAGTATTGAGAAATTAGATTTGAGTATTGAGATTTCTTGAAGATGACTATTTACCGTTTACAGCCTTTGCGCCATCTATTACTTTTTGCTTTAAACCTTCTTTGTATAAAATCATCTTGTCTAAAACACATTTGTCTGAACTGCCAATAATCTGTGCGGCAAGTATTCCTGCATTTTTTGCGCCGTTAAGGGCAACGGTTGCAACCGGTACGCCACCTGGCATTTGAAGAATAGAAAGAACAGAATCCCATCCATCAATAGAATTACTACTTTTTACCGGTACGCCAATAACAGGTAAGGGTGACATAGAAGCGACCATACCTGGTAAATGTGCAGCACCTCCTGCGCCGGCAATAATTACCGAATATCCGTTGGTGTGTGCATTTTTGCTGAAATCGAATAATTTTTCTGGTGTTCTATGCGCAGATACAATATCTACATCTACCTCTATATCAAAACCTTTTAAAATATCTATGGCATCTTGCATTACGGGCATGTCACTTGTACTACCCATTACTACGGCTACTTTACTCATGTTTTTTATTTTGAAATCACTTGAATTGTTTCCTTTACTTTTTCGGCAATGGCTCTTGCTTTTGCTAAATCATTATTTACGATAGTAACATGCCCCATTTTTCGAAATGGTCTTGTTTGTGCCTTTCCGTATATATGCGGAGTAACATTTTCCATCGCTAAAATTTCTTCTATATTTTTATAAACCACATCGCCTGTATGATTCTCTGCGCCAACTAAATTAACCATTACACCTGCCACTTTACTATCGGTATTGCCTAATGGCAAGCCTAGAATACTGCGTATGTGCTGTTCAAATTGGTTGGTGTAACTGGCTTCTATGCTATAATGCCCGCTATTGTGTGGTCTTGGCGCTACCTCATTCACCAATATTTTGTCATCTTCAGTTTGGAACATTTCTACGGCTAGCAATCCTGTAAGCCCTATCTTATCTGCTACTTTCAATGCCAAAGCTCTTGCTTTTTTAGCTACTTCATCATCAATACGTGCCGGACAGATTACATATTCAACCTGGTTGGCTTCCGGGTGAAACTCCATTTCCACAACTGGGTAGGTTTTAATTTCTCCCTCAGCATTTCTAGATACAATAACGGCTAATTCGTTTTTAAAAGGTATCATGGTTTCTGCAATGCATTCACCGGCTGGTAATCCTTCTAAATCTGTCATGGTTCTAACCACTTTAACTCCTTGCCCGTCATAACCGAACTGGGCTACTTTCCAGACAAAAGGAAATTGTAGACCTCCGTTGTTTATACTATCTTTTATCTCGCTTGAGTATGCAAAACGATGAAAATCTGCTGTAGGTATTTCATTATCTACATAGAATAATTTTTGTTTCGCCTTATTTTGTATAATGCGTAAGGCCTTTGGCTGTGGATATACTTTTACGCCTTCATCCTCTAACTTCTCTAGCGCATCAAGATTTACGTTTTCAATTTCAATGGTCAAGACATCTATATCTTTTCCAAAATTGTAAACTGTATCAAAATCCAATAGGCTGCCTTGAACAAATTCGTTACATGACATTCTACTTGGTGCTTCTGAAGAACTGTCTAAAACTTTAGTGTAAATATCCCATTTTCGTGTTTCGTACAACATCATTTTACCTAGTTGACCACCACCTAAAATGCCTAATTTAAAACCTGAAGAAAAATAATCCATATAATTGTTGCTTTTGGCAGTTGAAAAAACGCCTTAAGTACTACAAAAATACGGTTAAATCTTAGAAACCAATTCCTTTCTATTCAAAAACACAAGGCAATAGCTTATCTTTGCCAACCTTGATAATTTATGAAAATTGATACAAATCCACGACAAGTTTTTTAAACCTTATCTGAGCGAATCTGAAATTTTGCAGGCAGTAAAAACGGTTGCAGATAAGATTGCTATAGATTATAAAGATGAAACACCCATTTTTGTTGGTGTGTTGAACGGATCTTTTATGTTCGTTTCAGATTTAATGAAAGCCTACCAACACCCCTGTGAAGTTTCTTTTGTAAGACTTAGTTCTTACCAAGGTTTAACATCTACGGGTATTGTAGAAACGTTATTAGATGTACCTGAAAATATTGAAGGGCGCAGTGTCATTATTTTAGAAGATATTATTGATACAGGGCGTACCTTGCAGAAGTTGGTACATTTATTTTCTAAGACAAAGGTCAAGGAATTTAAAATAGCCAGTCTTTTTTATAAGCCAGATGTGTACAGGGGCGAATATGCCATTGACTATTTTGGTTTGGCCATACCCGATAATTTTATCGTTGGGTACGGTCTAGACTATAAAGAACAAGGAAGAAATTTAAAAGAAGTATACCAATTAAACCAGAAACATATGATTAATCTTGTACTCTTTGGTAAGCCAGGAGCCGGCAAGGGCACACAAGCACAATTCTTAAAAGAGAAATATAATTTAAAGCATATTTCTACGGGAGATGTTTTTAGATTCAACATCAAAAACGGAACCGAGTTAGGCACTTTGGCCAAATCATATATTGATAAAGGAGAACTTGTACCAGATGAGGTTACAATAAAGATGTTGCAAGAAGAGGTAGATAAAAATGCCGATGCTGACGGCTTTATTTTTGACGGATTTCCAAGAACGGCTGCACAGGCAGAAGCTCTAGATAATTTCTTGGAGTCTAAAGATATGGGCATCAACGCAACTATTGCTTTAGAGGCAAATGACGAAATTTTAATTGATCGTCTTTTAGAGAGAGGTAAAGTTAGTGGAAGAACTGATGATCAGGATGTAGCTAAGATTAGAAATCGTTTTGATGAGTACAATGCTAAAACTACTCCTGTAAAAGAGTTTTATGAGGCGCAAGGTAAGTTTCATAGTGTTAACGGTATTGGCTCAATTACTGAGATTACCGAACGCCTAACCGAAGTAATCGAAGGCTTAAAATAATATCTAATTTTTACGTCAATTTGTTTGATGTAATTATTTGAACTGAAAGAATAAAAATGACCGAAGGTAATTTTGTAGACTACGTAAAAGTGGGTTTGACTTCTGGTAAAGGAGGCAAGGGATCTGTGCATTTGCACCGTGAAAAATTTATTACCAAAGGTGGTCCTGATGGTGGTGATGGTGGTCGTGGCGGACATATAATTGTTCGTGGAAACGAAAATCTATGGACCCTGATCAATTTTAAATACAAGAAACATTTTAAAGCCGGTCATGGTGCACACGGTAGTAAAAGCCGTAGTACCGGTGCAGATGGTGAAGATGTGTATTTAGATGTGCCGTTAGGTACTGTAGTTAAAGATTTTGAGACCAAAGAAGTACTTTTTGAAATCACCGAACATGGTGAAGAGAGAATTCTGCTTAAAGGTGGTATGGGTGGTCGTGGTAACTGGCATTTTAGAACGTCAACTAACCAAACACCTAGATATGCACAACCTGGTATGGACGGTCTTGAAGGTGAGTTTTTGCTAGAACTTAAAGTATTGGCAGATGTTGGTCTAGTAGGTTTCCCTAATGCCGGTAAGTCTACTTTGTTATCGGTTATAACCTCTGCAAAACCTAAAATTGCAGATTACGAGTTTACAACCTTGAAACCGAATTTGGGAATTGTTGAATACCGAGATTTTAAGAGTTTTGTAATGGCAGATATACCTGGTATTATAGAAGGTGCCGCAGAAGGTAAAGGTTTAGGTCACTACTTTTTAAGACATATAGAACGTAATGCCAATTTGTTGTTTTTAATTCCTGCGGATAGTAAGGATATTAGCAAGGAATATGAGATTTTATTGGATGAATTACGTCGTTACAACCCGGAGTTGTTAGATAAAGAACGTCTTATTTGTATCTCTAAAAGCGATATGCTGGATGAAGAGCTAATGGATGAAATGAGAGAAGAGTTGAACAAAGATTTAAAAGGAATTCCTTTCATGTTCATATCATCTGTTGCGCAAATGGGTATCTTAGAATTGAAAGATAAGCTTTGGGCAATGCTTAATGCAGAATAATTATTAATGAAACAGTATCTTAAAAATATTGTTGAAATTAATGATAATAGAAAAAGTAGGGTATTTGCCTATTTCATACAGGCATTAATTTTTTTATCTATTATATCATTTTCTTATGAAACGGTACCTGACTTAGAACCGGGAACTCGTAAAATTTTAAAAATAATCGAGGTTTTTTGTGTAGTCGTCTTCACCATAGAATATGTACTACGAATCTATGTATCCGATAAAAAAATTAAATTTATATTTAGTTTTTTCGGAATAATTGACTTCTTGGCAATATTACCATTTTACTTAGCTTTAGGTGTTGATCTAAGGTCGCTTCGTGCTTTGCGGTTTTTAAGATTGTTCCGTATTCTAAAACTTATGCGCTATAATAAAGCCATTAAGCGTTTTACAATTGCAATTGCCACGGCAAAAGAAGAAATAATTTTATTCTTAATCGTCACTTTAATATTGGTATATTTTTCATCAGTAGGTATATATTATTTTGAACATGATGCCCAGCCTGAACATTTTGCATCTATTTTCGACAGTCTTTGGTGGGCTATTGTCACACTTACGACTGTTGGTTATGGAGATGTTTACCCTGTTACCGTAGGTGGTAAAGTTTTTACTTTTTTTATTTTAATGATTGGCTTGGGAATAGTAGCTATTCCTACAGGAATAATATCCTCTGCTCTGACAACATCTGTTGATAAGAAAGAATAGAGCTATTTATAGTCTTCTCTAGAACGCTTAGTCGAATACCTTGATGAAATCATATAATAATCTTTTATTTTCTTTAATTTTAAGAAAATACATTGTTATGAGAATTTTCCTTTTAAGTGTTGTATTCATTGTTTTAACCTCTTGCGGAGCAGCTAAGGTTAGTTATGATTATGATGATCAAACCGATTTTACAGCCTATTCTACCTATAACTATTTTGGTGATATGGAAACAGGTTTAAGTGAATTAGATGAAAAAAGATTGATGGATGCCTTAGATGCTACCTTAGGCGAAAAAGGTTTCATGTTCGCAGAAGAACCAGATATGTTCATTAACATTAAAAGCTCTGTTTACAGAGAACAAGCTAGTGGCAGTAATGTTGGTGTGGGACTTGGTGGTGGTAACCGTGGTATTGGAGGCGGAGTATCCATTGGTATTCCCGTAGGCGGTCCAAAAATGACAAGGCAGTTACAGCTAGATTTTGTAGATAGCAATAAAGACATGCTTATTTGGCAAGCCATTAGTGAAAGTCCGTTTCGTGAAGGTGATACACCTCAAGAAAAATCAGAAAAACTTCAAGCTGAAGTTGATAAAATATTTAGTAAATATCCGCCAGAATAATATTATTTTACTTTAATGACATAGGTGGCAATCAGTTGTTCGTCAACTGAAATATGAACGTCATACAATCCCTTCTTTTCAAAGGTTTGTGTTAGGCTTACTTCACTTGCTTTTTTTATCACATTCGGATTTCCGATTTTTTGACTACCTCCTTTGTTCAATAGTAATTGAATGTCTTGATCAATTTCTTTTGGTACTTGTAATTTAAATGTTACGGATGTTCCTTTTGTAATAGTATTGTGCATTACCGTTGGGACAACCGGAATAATTGGCGCTAAAAATGCTTCTTTATAAATAACCGGTCCTTCCACGTAGGCTTTAAAGGCATCGGTTTTTAAACTTTGATCACTTTCTTTATCGATAGGGAAATGATTTTTTGCAAACAGCACTGGATCCGCTAAAAAATAGCCATCGAAATAATCTGATTCAAAAAATGGTGTGCCGTTTACAACAATAGTTTCTCCCGCAGACCAGGTAGCATCACACAGATACCATTTATCATTTATTTGTACCCTGTTCCAAGAATGATTGGGTGCACTATCTTCTTTTAATAATAGAGTAGGTGTACGTCCGTAACCATCAACAATATCACATGCAAACCCTGCAAGGTTTGCCATTTCTTTCACTAAATAAGCGTAACCCGTACAGGCAGTTTTTTTGTCTTCTAATAAACTTTTGAAGACTTTAGGGGTAATATTCCTGTTCCAATCTAAAAAGGCTTCACGGTCTTTTGCAAATCGCTTTCTTTTATTGCTGATTTTTACATATGAAGAATAATCATTGGCTATGTTAGAACTGATCCAGGTATATATTGCCCTAAATTTTTCAACATCTGTTTTTAATGATGCGGTTAAATTATGAGCGAGAACCGGTAAGTTTTTTAGGCTGGCATCTTTATAATAAAGAGCGATGCTGTCCGCTTTTGTAAAATCAATTTCTTGAAAATCTGAGCGTTGAGCAAAGCTCGGTATCGAAAATAAGAGCGTGATTAATAGAAAGGAAATTCTCATTTTTTGAAAATATCTCCTATTTTCTGAAAAATGTTTCTTTTACTTGAGTAAGTACCTTCAATTACGATATCTCCCATTAAAACCATATCATATTCATCAAATGTTATATTAATGTCTATGTTAGAATTTGCACTTGCGGCTACTTTATATGTTTTGGTTTCGTACCCAATAAAACTAAGTACTAAAATGTCATTTACAGCTAATTGTTGTGGGAATTTAAACCTACCGTCAAAATCTGTCTGTGTACCTACTGTAGTTCCTTTCAATACTACATTTACGCCTGGTAACGGCTCATTGTTTTCATCAAGTATGGTTCCGGTCAGCATATATTTTTCTTGAACAGTTTCAACATATGAGATATCACCCATTACAGCTGTGGAAACCACTTCAATTGGTGATTCTATAGGTGCAGTTTTTTGACCTTTAACTTCACTGGTACAAAGTGCCAATAAAGAAAAACCCATCATAGCAATTCCTTTAGGTAATATAGAATTATTCATAGTGTGTAGGGAGTTGGTTTCATATGTTTTTAATTGTGATGCCTTGAACATTCCACAGGCTTTTTTATTACCATGGTTTAAATAATTGATAAGCTCGTTGTCTGAGAAATTGGTAAAATCAATAACCTCTTTTTCACAGCTTTGGCAAAAACCTCCTTTCTCTGTTTTACTAAAATTACTAAATTTTTCTTTGCAAGGTTCTTTTACGAAAATTGTTAATGTGCTTTTCATATTGTTATGGTTTTATATCTATGCTTCTAAAATATAATGGATGTCAGTCTTATAAAATAGAGAATGAGTAAAGTGGTACTTTCATTGAGTTAACAAGATTTTATCATGTTTTTAGAATGATTTTTAAATTTGTAAACAGTTTATTTTCAAATGTTAACGACTAAATTGATAGTGAAGTAAACGCGTTTGAAATAAAATCCTGTTATTTTTGTAACAAAACTTAAAACGAACGTCTTATAGAACGATACGTTTAAAATTAACTCACAAATGAAAAAAATTTATTTTCTAGCTGCCGGTTTGGTAGCTCTAGCTTCATGTAAAGAGGAGGCTAAACCCACTGCAGAAGTAGAAAAGATTCCGGGTATTGTTCTAACGAACATGGATACTACTCAAAACCCTAAGTCAGATTTCTATAATTACGTTAATGGTAATTGGATGAAGTTTACTGAAATACCTGATGATAGAACAAGTTGGGGCGGTTTCAGCGTACTTCGTAAATCTACTGATGACGATGTATTGAAAATATTGGCAACTGCGAAAGAAAGCGGAAACTATGCTGCAGATACTGATCAGGCAAAAGCTTTGGCAATTTTTGACACAAAGTTAGATACTGCCGCTAGAAACAAAGCAGGTATTGCTCCGTTGAAATCTGCATTTGATGCTATTGCCGGTATAAAGAATTTAAAAGACCTACAAACAGTATTGGCAACTAATGCAGCTGTGTCTTCTCCTTTCTTAAATATTGGTGCTGGGGCTGATTTAAATAACAGTAGCATGAATGCTGTCTATTTAGGTGCTAACGGATTAGGTTTACCTGATCGTGATTTCTATTTAGAAGAAGATGAGAAGTCTATTGAAATACGTGAAGAATACAAAAAACACGTATCTAAAATGCTACAAAGATTAGGTGATTCTGAAGCTGAAGCAACGAAAGCTGCCGATAAAATCCTTGCTTTAGAAACACAATTAGCGGAGCCACGTTTAAATAAGGTAGAGCGTAGAGATGCTAGAAATTACAACAACCCTAGAACTATTGCTGAGGTTGATAAGATGATGTCTACTATTGATATTGAAAAACTTATCTCCGATTTAGGAATTACTAAAAAGTTTGATACGCTTTTGGTTACTCAATTAAGATATACCGAAGCTTTGGACAAGTTCTTAAAAACTACTCCGATCGAGGATATTAAAACGTTGGTTAAATGGGATACCTTTAATAGCGCAGCAGGTAGATTAACGACTGATATAGAAAGCGCAAACTGGGAGTTCTACAGTAAATACCTAAGAGGTGCAAAAGAACAACGTGCCGCAGATGAGCGTGCATTGGCAACCGTAAACGGTACTGTTGGTGAAGCCTTGGGGCAGTTATATGTTGATGCTAAGTTTCCGCCAGAAGCAAAAGCAAAAGCTGAATTAATGATTGCTAACGTAATCGATGCTTTTAAAGAGCGTATTTCGGTGTTAGATTGGATGAGCGATTCTACAAAAACGAAA
>NZ_JBDVOT010000246.1:0-2928 GCF_039968975.1 Maribacter sp.
AAAGGGGATTCTGATATGGTTGCCAATGTCCCAAAAGCTACATTACCTTTTTTGCCACCTTGAGTTAAATCTGCCGATATAGTTTCCCAAGTATCACCCTGGTTTAGGGAACGATGAAGTTTGTTGCTTCCCATGTATAGAATGTCTTGATTATGAGGAGAAAGTAAAATTGGAGATTGCCAGTTAAAACGATACGGAGTTTCGCCTAATTCATGCTTTGGCTGAATGTAGTTGCGTGTTTCATTTTCTAAATCGATTCTAAAATAATTACCGAATTGGTAGCCTGTATAGACAATATTAGAATTGCGATTATCTACTTGTACCTGCATACCATCACCACCCATAATAGATTTCCAAGGGTATTGACCTGTTTGTTGCCATCTTGTATTTTCTTCGGCATTATGTGGACCCATCCAAACACCGTTATCCTGAAGTCCGCCATATACGTTATATGGTTTTTCATTATCTACTGCAATAGCATAATATTGGGCTACTGTTGGCGAATTATTTTTAAACCAATTTTTACCATCGTCATAACTTGTGTTTACACCGCCATCATTTCCATTAATTAAATGACCGGGTAAATTAGGATTTACCCATACCGCATGGTGATCAGAGTGTACGTTATCACCATTTATAGAGGTGTAGGTTTTACCGCCATCTTTTGAAGCAATAATAGGAACGCCAGATAAATAAATAGCATCAGCATTATTTGGGTCTACCGTTATTTGAGCAAAATAATATCCATAGCTATAAAATAAATCGTCTATATAGTTTTCGTTTTGCTTTGTCCATGTGGTGCCACCATCATTACTGCGGTATACTTCTGCACCAATTACAGGAGTGTCAAATAACATTGAGTTTGCGTCTTCTAAATACAGGGCAAGGTCAGTTGGTTTTACGGCATTGCTACGTACCATCTGTTTTACATTGGCAGCTCTGTATTTTTCATGAAAGTTATTAGTCTTTAAAAATTCATTTAAGTCTTTGTCGTTAAGCTCTAAGAATTGTTCTTTTGAGAGTGTTTTAAAGTCATCTTTAGTCAACCCTGTTTGCTTTTCTTTCTTTTCTTTGGATGCGTTTCTTCTAAATTGACTGTCATGTACCGCGTAAACTGTATTGTCATCAAAGACAGCTAAACCAATTCTGCCTACACCTTCACCGGTAGGGAAGCCGCTTGTTGGAGTAGAAATTTTTGTCCAAGTATTACCGGCATCAACACTTTTGTAAATTCCAGAACCTTCGCCATTACCAATAAAATCCCACGCTTTTCTGTCTTTTTGCCATGCCGCGGCATATTGAAGATTATAATTTTTAGGAGAAACTGCAACATCAATTATCCCTGTTTTATCATCAATGAATAAGGTGTTTTTCCAAGTTTTACCACCATCTGTAGTTTTGTATATACCACGTTCTTTATTTGTAGAATATAAATGACCGGTTACACCAACAGTTACTTCGTTTGCATTATCTGGATTAACAACTATGCGACCAATATGGTGAGAATCGCTCAAACCCATATGTTCCCATGTCTTTCCTTTATCTGTAGATTTTAAAATTCCGATACCAGCGTATGACGAACGAGAAGAATTATTTTCTCCTGTACCTGCCCAAATAGTTCCGCTTTGCCAATGTACCGCAATGTCACCCAGGTTTTGCGTTTGGGTTTCATCCATTACGGGAGTAAAAGAATTACCGTTGTTGTTGGTATACCACAATCCGCCTGAGGCGTAGGCTACATAATATTCTGTTGGATTGTCTTCGTTTACGGCTAAATCTACTACACGACCGCTCATTACAGATGGACCTATATTTTTTAGCTGAATATTTTTAACCAACGAATTCGCGTCCATAGCTTTTTTCGCCATTAAAGATGCCTCTACTTTTTGCGATGGGGTTGGTTGAACTTGTGCCGATGCTATAGAAATACTGGCAAATACTAAAAGGTAAAATTGTTTCATTTTCATGTTGTTGATAGTGCTGATGGTAAGTTACTGATTACTTATGCTCTTGACAAACTGAAATCATTTGACTGGAATTTTTATTTAAGTGATGTTTTTAGTTTTTTAGATTTCAATTGTATTTCTTTTTGAGCATTTGAAATGGCGGTTTTTATTTCTGAGTTATGACTGACATTAATATCATTTATAGAATTTAGCGCGTTTAAATACCAGTCTTCCCAAGCGTTAATTACTTGCTCTTCAGCATCAATTGTACTACCTTCTGCAATGGCAGATTTACTCAGTTTTGCTTCTGTTTCTAAACGCGATTTAGCTCGAATTTTAAGGTCGTCAATTTGAGTTTTAGCAAAATTATCAGATGCATTTACTAGCTCTAGTCCGCTCACCAAAGCTGCTGTACCCACATTTTTCATGGTTTTTTGAGAGACCTTATCTATACGGTCGTTATCGGTATGGTAAAATTGGTCTGTAAAGTGCCAAAGTAATAATCCTGGGATATTATTCTGTAAAAAAGGAGTGTGGTCGCTGCCACCTTCAAAAGGGTTGGTTTCTACGATCCAATTGGCATGTTTACCTTGTTCTTTAAAAGTAGAAATTATAAAATCGTTTAGGTAATGAGGTTTCATGTCTTCTAGTTTTAAAACATCACCACCCCATTCGCTGTGTTTGTCTTTTCCGCGAGTCCAAATGGCACTTGGGTCAGGCATTTTTTCAATTAAGAATGTACCGCCAGTTACTAAAGTGTTTTCACCCACCATGTCTAAACTAATGCCCCATTTTATTCCTTTTGCACGTTCACTATCTTCTTGAATATATCGCTGGGTAGAAATGATTTCATCACCCCATAAAAAAGTCATAGTTCTTTTAAAACTAATTTTACCTTCAGCAAACAATTTAGCGGCTGTTTTAGCCATTTCTAACTGTGTACCAACACCTGTAGCATTGTCATTCGCACCAGGTTCTTGAA
>NZ_JBDVOT010000247.1:0-16001 GCF_039968975.1 Maribacter sp.
CAGCCAACAGCCAACAGCCAACAGCCAACAGCCAACAGCCAACAGCCAACAGCCAACAGCCAACAGCCAACAGCCAACAGCCAACAGCCAACAGCCAACAGCCAACAGCCAACAGCCAACTACTCTCGCTTGACAATCATATAAAAGTCATTATCTAAGGGTAGGTAGCCTAAATCATATAGAAAGTAATAGGTGGTGCCTTTTTTTGTGGTGTATAGATTGGTAATAAAGTCAAAGTCAAAACCTTTATCAATTAATCGCATTCTGGTGGTTTTTGTCTTGCCGTCCTTTAATTTATAACTGTCAAGAATACGGTAGTTTTTGCGAAGCTTATTATTAATATTTCTAATAAGATTTTTGCTGGCAGGATTTACTTTATTATTGTAAGTATTACGGCATTGATCATTACAGAACTTTTTGTCTATACGACCCATGACCTTATTACCACATTCTAAACATTCTCTTTCCATCTATTGTCTGTGGTAATTAAATGTTATTTCATTTGATGTTCCTTCTTCTTCACTAACCTCCACGTACATATTTATTTCCTTGTCAGAAACACGTTCAATAGTAAAATCATCAAAGTAAAATCTGTTTCCTTCAATTTTTACAAGCTTAAAATCTATGTTTTCATCTTTTTCTTCCCAGCCGCTTAAATTGCCGTCAAAATGTTTTAATTGAAGAATTAAAGTAGCATCTTTTTCAATCAAATGACCAAATTCATAAAAACTGACTTCGCCTTTATCCAATAGTCTAAACGAGAACATCATAGAACCATCTGCAGGTGGACTCCAAATTTCCTCCGCAATTCCGCCAAAGGCTTCTCCTTTCCAATGTCCTGCTAGCCATTCTATATCGTTTATTGTTGCGGCAGGACTCATCATGCCTTCTTCAAATGATATTGTGTTTTGTGCTTGTAAAAAATAAGTTGTTGAAAGAAAGAAGAGCAGTAATAGTTTCATGAGTTCATATTTGTAACAAGATACAAATTAAACGTTTACAAACGGTTTGGTTTACTTTTCGTAAAACTCTATGGGTAAATCATCTGGATCTGCAATAAAAGTAAATCGTTTATTGGTAAACTCGTCTACCCTTATAGGTTCCGCTATAACTTGATATTTTTTAGAATGGGCAATTGTTTTTTCCAAATCATCTACCTCAAAAGCTAAATGGCGTAAACCACATGCTTCTGGTCTAGACGGTCGCTCTGGCGGATTTGGGAAAGAAAATAGTTCAATGATATAATCGCCGTTCAAAGCCAAATCTAACTTGTAAGATTGACGTTCTTCGCGATAAACTTCACTTATTACCTCTAAGCGCAATACATTTAAATAGAATTGCTTTGAAACCTCGTAATTAGAGCAAATTATGGCGGTGTGGTGTACTTTGTTCATTTGGTGTTAAACTTAAAAGTTCAATATATTATAAAGAAAAAGGGTGGCTTACATTGTTGTAAGCCACCCTTATATTATTGTAAAAAGTGTTTTTATAACTTATACGTGATTCCGATTCTACCTCCACTTACAACGTTTCCACCACCAACTTGAAGGTTGATTGCAAAGTTGTCATCGAAGAAGTAACGGCCACCTACTTGCAGACCTATTCCAAAACTGTCTGCACCATTATAATCAACAGTACTTCCGTTAAATTTAGTTGACCAGCTATAGTAAGTTAAATTAGCTCCGGCATACAAATCCCACTGGCTTGGAATTTCAAATACTTCATTAAAATGATAATTACCATTACCTGTAATACCAAATATAGAACTCTTGAAATCGCTACCTAAGCCACTACTGTGGTTATAATTTTGATACGATAATTCTCCTCCTACAGAGATATTTGGCGCTACACCATACTCTAAACCTGCGTAGATTGGTACGCCCCATCCTGAAAATCCAAACCCTGCGTTTGCTTGTAATGCCCCTTCTTCTAACGGTGATTGGGCAAAAGTAAAGCTAGCAGTAAATAAAGTTAATAATAAAATAATTTTTTTCATGGTTAACGTTTTGACTAATAATAAGTTAATAATTGTTGTTTTGATATTTAAGTGTAAATATGTGCGAAAGATAATTAAATATAATAAGTGTTAATGTGTATTAATTGTCTAATTAAATGAAGACGAAGTAATTTTTTATTCGCCTCTCTACTATTGTTTACGATACAACTCAATCGCTTTTAAATAATTAATTGCACCTTTCATTGTCATGTCGTTTACAAAACCATCTAACTTTGAGTGCTTTGTTTGAATAAAACTAACTAGTGAATCTTTACGCTGGTTCCATGTATCCCAATTCACATCAATATAATCTAACTCTTCAAGTTTTGTGATTTTACCCGCGGTAAATGAAATTTTGACTTTCAGTTTTAAAGGGTTGTTTTTTAAATAGGCATTACGAAGATTTTTCTGTGCTATGGTAGCAATGATTTCATCACCGTTCTTAGTCAATTCTATTACTTCATAAGACGGTTTAAAAACTGAATCCCATGTATAAAATTCATAAAAATTATTTTTATTGAAGGGCATAACATAATCACCTGAAACTATGGTAAGGCTATCATGAATGACTTCTTTGATTTTGTTGAATTTACCAGAGTCAAAAGCCTTGTAATAATTAGTTACAGCGTCTTTTTGACTATGGTTTTGAGTGCTGCAACTAGTTACTATAACTATTAAGAATATGGTAAGAGCTAAGTTTTTCATCTAAAGTATTAATTAATTGAACTTACCATCTTTTTGATTTTGATCGCTTTTTCAAAATGATCTAATTTATGCTCTAATATCCACCACTGAGCTACTTCCATTAAGAGTTCTGGATTGTTATTTTTGTTTTTGAAAAATGCGTAAAAAGATAGTCCAACGTTTTCTCCTTTTGCGGCAATCTTAGCATCACAAATTTGTATAATTTTTGCTTTTATGTCTTTGTCCATCAAACTGAATTAAAAAAGGAAGGTACTTATTTAAATTATAGGTTCAAATTTGGTTGGATTTATACTCATTTTAATTTAGTATGATTAATCGAAAAAAAATGAATTTTATCTGTTTAGGTATGTAAAGTCCTATTTTTTAAATACAATTTATATTTCTGTTAAAGTATTTATAAACAGTATGTTGTGGTTCACTTTTGAGGTTTGATATTATAACTTTGAGATAAACCTTTACTATGAAAACAATACTATATCTACTTGTATCAACGACTTTATTTGTTAGTTGTAAAAGCAAAAAAAGTATATCTGAAAATTCAAAAGAAAAATGGCGCAATACAGGTTCTTCGGTTGTTGAAACTGCCATTGGTCCTTTAGAATTGGTAGCTCCTTACTCTTCTGAATCTGTAACCAAAAACAGTAAGATAATTCCATGGCCATCCAATAAATTACCTAAGGCGCCAGAGGGATTTGAAGTACAAAGATTTGCTGAAAACTTAGAGCACCCTAGGTGGACATATGTAGCACCAAACAAGGATATTTTTGTAGCGGAATCTAATACTAAAAACAGTGCCAATAGAATTACGTTGTTAAGAGATACTGATATGGATGGAGAAGTCGATGAACAACATGTTTTCAAAGAAGGACTCAATCAAAACTTAGGTATGTTGGTGTTAAACGGGTTTTTTTATATTGCCAATACAGATGGGCTTTATAGATATACCTACAAAGAAGGTCAAAATACCCTTGAAGGTGAAGGTGAAAAAATTGTGTCATTGTCCGCAAGTGGTTATAATAATCACTGGACACGAAATGTCATAACAAATAAAGAAGGAGATAAACTATACATTTCAGTAGGATCTGCAAGTAATGTTGGGGAGCAGGGTATGGAGAAAGAAGAAAAGCGTGCAACTATTTTAGAGGTAAATATAGATGGTTCAGGAGAGGTTGTTTACGCAAGCGGAATTCGAAATCCGGTGGGTATGGACTGGAATCCGGTCACAGGAGATTTATGGACAGCAGTTAATGAACGAGATAAGATTGGAAATAATTTAGTACCAGATTACCTGACAAGTGTTGAAAAAGGTGGTTGGTACGGATGGCCTTATAGCTATTATGGAACTATCAATGATCCAAGATGGGAAGATGATCCTCATCAGAACCTTGTAGACATGGCGATTGTTCCAGATGTTCCTTTAGGAAGCCATACGGCTTCTCTTGGTCTAACTTTCTATACGGATTCACAGTTTCCTGTAAAATATAAAAATGGAGCTTTTGTTGGGCAACATGGATCATGGAATAGAGCAGTTTTTTCAGGATATAAAGTGGTGTTTGTGCCATTTAAAGAAGGAAAACCTCAGGAACCCATTGATTTTTTAACAGGTTTTATTGCTAATGAAGAAGCTGGTGAAGTTTACGGTCGCCCGGTTGGTGTAACTGTTGCCCCAGATGGGTCTTTGTTAGTCAATGATGATGATGGCGGTATTATTTGGAGGGTTTCGGCTATTAAATAGGTTTAAAACTAATTATTTGTAAAAATAAATAAAACCAGCAGGGTAAATTCCTGCCGGTTTTAAATTTATTCTAAAATTTTTAATTTGTATTTCTGTAATAATCCTTCGAGCGTATCTCTAGAAAAGATAGCGCCTTTAATTGTATTGTTTTCTGGATCTATACTAAAGTTAGATGCAGTGCTGAAATCTGCCTTTTGCAAGTTTGTTCTTGAAAAGACGGTGCGTTGTAAATTACAGTCCATAAACTTGGCGGTACTTAAATCACAATCACTAAAATCTGCTTCTTCAAGCTTACAAGCCTTAAAAAGTTGACCTATTAATTTTAAATCTGTGAAAACGGAAAAACTTAAATTACAGTCAACAAAAGAGAAATTCATTAAAAAACTATTGCAAGTGTGGAATGCTAGCCCCATGAGTTTGCAATGCGAAAATGTCACTTCTTTAAAAGTGGTATTTACAATATTGGCATTGCTCAGATTACAGTCTGTAAACTCACATTCTAGAAACGTTTGGCTATCTAAATATCCTTTAGAAAAATCGCAGCCTTCAAAAATGCAATTTTCATACTCCGCTCTAGGTAATCTGGTAGCGGTATAGTTTTCTCCCTTAAAAGTTTGGTCTAATATAAGTTTTTCCAATTATTTAGTTTTAACTTTTTGGTAATATAATAGCAGGGATATCCAAACTTTGAAATGTAGAGTTATATGCTTTCATTTCTGTATTTATGATGGCATTATGCTCTGTTTTAAAACTTTTCCAAGTTGCAAGTAAATCTGTAAAACGTTCTGTAGCACCTGCGGTAATTTTAGGTTCTGCAGCATTTATGTAACCTCTTAAATTCAATAATTGAGCATTTAGTTTATTCTCAAAATTAATGACATCTTGAAAAGTTTTCTGTTTTGGCTGTATTAAGTTTTCTTCCCAAGCAGTAATACGTTTTGTCAATGAATCGCCCTGAGTTAGTAGCGCTGCTGCTTTTTCATTATCTGCAAGTAATTTACCATACTGTTTTAATTGAGCTTTTGCCGATTGCATATCATTTACTGCGTTATGTATTTCTACTACAGTAGCTTCTATGGTTTGCATCATATTTTGTTGCTCTGTGTAATCTGCCATGCTAGCTTTTACCTTTGGGTGTGGTAAAATGGTCGCTGTTGTTTCAGCAGTTTGTTCACCTAAACTAAGTCTTAATATATAATCTCCAGGACCAACGGTAGAACCATTTAAACCGCCAAGCACAAAAACTTTGTTCACTGCTGGTAGCGGATCTCTTTTAAAATCCCATGTAAAACGATTATATCCTTTTTTTGAAGCTAGAATTGCGGGTTTTGATGGTCCGCCTGGCCATGATTTAAATTTCTTGTCTTTTAGATTGGTAACCGTTCGTAAAACTTTCCCATCTTTTAAAACTTCTAATTTCAATTCGGTGCTGTCTTGCGCTTCGCTTAAATAATAATCGAACGTAATACCACTTTTTGGGTTGCTGCCCAATCCGGAAACCGGTTTTTCGCTAAATCCACCAATAAATAAATATGTGTCTTTAGGTTTGAAAATATTCAAAGACTGTTTTGGTGTGGTCGCATTCTGTAAAGCGGCTAAGTCATCTAAAATCCAAAATGCACGACCTGCTGTTGCCGCTACCAGGTCATTGTCTTGAATGGTTAGATCATTGATAGGGGTAAGCGGTAAATTCAATTGTAAAGGCTGCCAATGTAACCCATCATCTAAAGAAACGAATAAGCCCGTTTCTGTACCTGCATAAAGTAGCCCTTTTACCTTTTTATCTGCACGAACTACTCTGGTAAAGGTATTGTCACCTGTAATACCGTTGGTGATTTTTGTCCAAGTAGATCCATAGTCTGTGGTTTTATAAATGTAGTTGGCGAAATCCATAGACTTGTAACGCATCAATACAACATAAGCAGTTGCCGGGTCATGTGGGGAAACTTCAATACTGTTTATAATACCTTCTTTTGCACCTGTGGGTGTGACATTTACCCAATTTGCTCCGCCGTCTTTAGTAACATGTACTAAACCGTCATCACTACCAGACCAAATAACGCCCTCTTCATGTGGAGATTCGGTTAAGTACGTTAATGTATTGTAAATTTCACCACCTGCTGCCTCATTGGTGAACGGACCGCCACCAAGACCGTGTTTGTCTTTTTCGTCTTTGGTTAAATCGGGACTTATAACGGTCCAACTATGACCTTCATCAGTAGATTTGAAAACTACATTACCACCGTGGTAAATAGTTTTTCTGTCGTGTGGCGATGTAATGATCGGTGCATTCCAGTTATAACGGTATTTTGCATTTTCTGGAGATATACTTAAACCAAGTTCTGGATATTCTTTTATTGATTTGGATTCTTTTGTTTCTGCATCCCATTTATCAATATTACCTTGGTAAGTTCCACCATATATTAATTTGGGGTTGTCTGGGTCAAAAGCCAAAAAGGCACTCTCACCACCTGCAACCGCATACCAATCTTTCCAATCTATACCGGCATCGTTGGTTCTAGAGGCTATGGCAACTGTAGAGTTATCTTGCTGCCCACCATAAACATTATATGGCACTAAATTATCGGTGATTACTCTGTAAAACTGTGCGGTATTTTGGTTCTGTTGTGTACTCCAGCTTTTGCCACCGTTGTTAGATACATTAGATCCACCATCATTAGAATTTATCATACGCTGGTTGTTCAAAGGGTCTATCCATAAATCATGATTATCGCCATGGGGTGTTGGTAATGGAGTAAAAGACTTACCGCCATCAATAGATTTTGTCACAGGGGCGTTAAGTACATAAACGATATCTTCATTCTGGGTATCTGCAAAGATTTCCATATAGTACCAAGAACGCGTAATATTAATACGGTCTTTGTTGATGAGTTTCCATTTTTTACCGGCATCGTCAGAACGATACACTCCGCCTTTTTCCCCTTCGGCTTCAATAACGGCAAATACCCTTTCTGGATTTGCTCTTGAAACAGATATACCTGCCTTGCCCATTTCTTTTGGTAAACCATCGGTCAATTGCTTCCAGGTTTCACCACTGTCGGTAGATTTATAAATGCCAGAATTTTTACCGCCAGATTCTATAGTCCATGGAAAACGTCTATGCTGCCACATAGCTGCATATAAAATTGTTGGGTTTGTCATATCCATGGATAGGGCAGAAGCACCGGTAATGGTATCAACAAATAAAACGTTTTTCCAAGTCTCGCCACCATCGGTAGACTTATAAATACCTCTTTGGGAAGAAGGACCGTATTGCGCTCCTTGGGCAGAAACGAAAATTATATCTGGATTGGTTGGGTCAATAATGATATCAGAAATATGTCTGGTTTTATCGAGTCCCAAGTGTTTCCATGTTTTTCCCGCATCGGTAGACTTGTATACTCCGTCGCCCATAGAGGTCATAACACCACGGGCGGCATGTTCCCCCATACCCGCTATTACGATATTCGGGTTACTTTCAGAAACAGAGATTGCACCTACGGTAGCCGTTTTTAAGAATCCGTCAGATATATTTTTCCATGTAATTCCGTCATCCGTAGTTTTCCAAATTCCACCGCCAACAGTACCCATATAGTACACCATTGGTTGTCCAAGTACACCAGTTGAAGCAACACTACGCCCGCCTCTGAACGGACCTATATTTCGCCATTTTAGCCCGGTGAAAAGTGAGTCTTTTAAAATAATTTCAGGAGTGGTTGTTTTGCTTTTTCTACGTTGAGATTGTAGCATTAATGGCGCAAGCATTATCAATGCTAGCACAAGTCTAATAATTTTCATGAAGTGGTTTGTTAGTTGTTGAGTAAGGAAAGATAACAAAAGCTTGGATAAAAAGATAGTATAGAATTTGAATTTGGTTATTCTAATTTTAGAGGGGTGAATTTTACGGTTTTGAGCAATATGAAATTCATAAAATGCTAAATTGATTTTAATCTGTACTGGGTTTCTTTTTTTAGGTTAAACTAGTTAAGTTAGAAGGCGCATGATACACGAAACTAGACTTTTAAAGCAGGAGATTACTACTGAAAAATTGAAAACATATTTTCCTAACGGGAAAATCAAAACCTATCAAAAAGGGTATGCAATCAGCTACATTCATAAAAAGGTAGTAACCTTTAGATGGCTTTTAGAGGGGAGTGTCAATTATTATATTTCATTAGAAAACCCTGATAGTGATATTTTGGTGTGTCAAAACTCAGAACCGTATTCCACTATAGGCTTAAACGGATTTAATACCCCAAAACGTTTTACGTATAAGGCTACGGTAGCATCACCTAAAGCATCTTTTTTTGAAATACCTTTTCAAGAACTTGATACGTATTTGCGTAAAGGGCATAAAAACATCTTATTAAAGAATATTGGGGCAAAACTTTATTGTGTGCTGCAAACGGCCTTGTTGAAGCAGACCGAATTACTGAGCCCTGTAAGGTTTCAGCCTTTTGTTGAAGATCGTCAGTTTTTTATATCTCCGGTTGCGGAACAAGAAGAAATTGTTTCTTTAATGCGCCGATCGCCATTTCTAGATTATTTTGAGGAGAAAAGTTTGATGTCTTTGGCCGCTTTGGCAGAGCGTAGAGAGTATGAGCCAGATGAAGTGCTTTATGTGCAAGATGGTTCAAGTAATGGTTTGTTTATACTAATACATGGAGAGGTTACCATTAAGCGAATAGAGAATACGATTGAGATTAAACAACGATCTATAAAAAATTCTGGTTTTGTCTTTGGGTGGTCATGTCTATTAAAGAAGAAAGATATTTGCCCTGCTATTACCAATACAAAAACATCGGCTTATTTTATTCCTGAATGTGACCTTATGAAATTGTTTCAAAAAGATGATGCTTTTGAAGGTCAGTTTTATCAGCGTTTACTTTGGTTAATGGGCAATCAGCTCAACGCGGCCTTTGTACGTTACGTTGGGTTATTAGGCAAGCATAATTTGCAGGCTGTTTATCAACTGATCAAGAATAATAAGTCTCGTTTATTGGTGTCATCGCCATTACATCAGGTTCCTCATCTTTTAAAAAGTACCACGACCAAACATTTTGCTTATGATGCTCTATCAACATTGGTAAAGAAAGGAACTGCTCTAGAACGCCATTTAGCTTCTCTAAGCTTAGAATTATTGGGTGAAGATCAAAAAGAACACGATTTCGTTAGTGGATTACAACATATCTATGAAAACGTAGCAGAAAAGAATAGTGAAGATCCAAAGCAAAACAGAAAAGTTTGTGCAGAATTGACGGTAAAAGTCTTTAAAAAAGTGCCATATATTATTGAGGGTTGGGAGAATTTACCAGAGGATACAGGAAATATTTTCATCTATAACCATTTGATCAACGATACCCATTATACACTGAACAATAACTTCCAGATTACTTTAGATTCTCATTTTTTAAGTGCTATGGTGCTATATAAAAAATATGGAGAACCAGGTATTAGAACAGTTAGAATTGGGCAGGGTCAAGAATATGGACATCAGAATTACTATGATAATCTTGGGTACATAAATGTATATACGAAAGAGTCTGAACAAGCCACGGCCGATAGTAAAAAAGAGGCAAGAAGTATCTTTTACAGTGAAGCCTCTAAAAATCTACAACAGAAGTATAATTTGATTATTAGTCCAGAAGGTACGTCATATAGAACAGACGAATCTCCGGGACCATTTAAAATGGGAGCATTTAAATTAGCATTGAATACCGTACCAGAACCGTATATAGTGCCTGTGGTCATGGTCAATTTTGATCATAGAATAGGTAAGTCATTATATTACTGCGCTATTAAAGAACCATTTTTGTTGAGTGATAAAGTGCCTTTTAAAAGCAATGAAGATTTGTATACGTTTATGGAAGAATACCAAAAAGAATACACTTCTTATGTTCAAGAGGCCATAGATAGGGCAGAGCAATTAAATATATCATCATCTGGTGCTGACAGTTTAGAAGAGCCACCTGCGATATGGTGTAATGAGATTAAACGACTAAAAAGGCGAATAGCGAAATTGCCAACACAAGAAAATTTAATTGCTTTTTATGGAAGTTCATCTGTACGGTTGTGGGTGAATATGAAGCGAGATTTAAAGCCGTTCAATGTGGTAAACCTTGGTTTTGGTGGTTCTACCTTTGCTTGGTGTATTCATTACTTCGACGAGATTTTTAAAGAAGCTAATCCTTCTAAGATTGTTTTGTATGCTGGTGAAAATGATTTAAACGATGGTAAGACGCCGCAAGAAGTACTTTCTGGGTGTATGGAACTGGTGGGTTTGATACAGAATAAATATCCGGGGGTAGAGCTTGCGCTGATCAGTTTAAAACCTAGTGTAGAACGTGAAGCTTTAATTCCGCTAATCATGGAGACTAATCTAATGCTGTCCAAGTATTTCATTACTGAACTGAATGCCCAATATATTAATGTATTTGCACAAATGATAACCACAGATAATAGACCAATCCCAGAATTATACCTTTCTGACGGATTACATTTAAACAAACAAGGCTATGCACTGTGGAGCACTGCTATTAAGAAAGCACTACAAGCAGCAGATAGCCTTGAGTTAGAACAACAGGTGTAGTATGAATACTGGTTTGCTTATTTTCAATTACCAAATGCGATTTTTATAATTGAAAGCATGTGGACCCTACACTTCTGTACTAGGTAATATTAAATTATTGCTCTTTACTATAAAATGATTCATGTTATGATGACTTTAATTGACAGTGACCAATTTTGATATCAGAGCTTATGTTATAGCGTATTTTCTATCCTTTCCATTCTATTTTTCGGTGCGATCCATCACAAAATGGTTTGTTTTCAGAAACACCACAACGACAAAACCCTGTAGTACCTTCTTTAGTGACAATTTCTCCAGATGCCAATTGAATTTGTAAGTTTCCTTTAATTTTTAGGGGACCGTTATTGGCTACGATAATGTCTGTAATGCATTGGTCTTTGTTTTCTTCCATGGTATTTTTTGTATTATAATAATCTATTAAAAGTGAAATAACACCCTTTATTTGGAAAGCACAAGTTATTACAATTTTAAATTGAAATTTGAGGTCGTATATTTATTGCTGAAAGAAACGGATTGAAATTCATAAACAAGGTCAAGAAATAAATGAAAAAAGAATTAAATATTGAGGAATGGAATAGGGCTGGACATTTTAAGTTTTTTTCAAAATTTAGTGAACCCTTTCATGGTGTTACCGTTAAAGTTAATTGCTCTAAAGCTTATGATTATGCCAAAGCCTCTAACAATTCTTTTTTCTTGGTTTACTTGTATAGAACTTTAAAAGCTGCAAATAGTATTACCCCATTTAAGTATAGAATTGAAGATGGTAAAGTGTTTGAGTATGATGATGTTCATGCATCACCTACTATTGGCAGGGATAACGGAACCTTCGGCTTTTCCTATTTGGAGTACAAAGAAACTTTCAGTGAGTTTAAAGAGGCAGCTAATAAAGTAATTGCAGAAGTTAAGGTGTCAACAGGATTAGAATTACCTGAATGTGGCTTAAACGTATTACATTGTTCTAGTATGCCGTGGTTAGATTTTACCTCTGTTTCTCATGCAAGACATTTTGAGTTTGCAGATAGTTGCCCTAAGATTTCGTTTGGTAAAATGACCGGTGAAGGAGAGAATAGAACTATGCCGGTTTCTATACATGTACATCATGCCTTAATGGATGGCTATGAAGTTGGTTTGTTCGTTAAAGAATTTCAAAGGCTTATGTCTTTAGATGGTGAAGCTTAATTTTGGGCAAGTGAGTAGAGTTATGGAGTTAAAGTCTTAAATGTTAGAATAAACTCTGTACCCTTATTGATCTCACTTTTACATATGATTTCTCCATCGTTCATTTCTACAAAATCTTTGGTAATCATCAAGCCAAAACCAGTACCTTTTTCACCATTAGTACCTTCGCGAACTGTAGTTTGATTGTTGTTTTCTGACTGCTTGTGCCAATCTGAATGCATTCCCAGTCCAAAATCTTTAACCCTAATTTCAACACTATTAGAAGTACATTTAGAGGACAATATTACTTTTTGACCTTTCTTGCTAAACTTAATAGCATTAGAAAGTAAATTACGAAGCATAACCTTCAGCATATTTTCATCAATAACGAGTTCTTGGTACCAAATATCTAACTCTATTTCTATGGCTTTGTCGTCTGCCATTCTTTGAAACTCCTTTTTTATAGTAATAAAAAGCGTTTCTAAATTGCATAGTTTTTTATCTAAAGTGACTCCTTCTAGTTGCTTGTAAGACCAATCAAGTAATACATTGACCATAGAAATTCTGTCAATTACTTCGTTTTTTAATTTTTTGGTAATCTCTTTTAATTCACTTTCATCTAACTGGCTTTCTATCATTTCAATAATGGCACTAACGTTATTTAGAGGTCCTCTTACGTCATGGGTAAGTAGGGAGAACAATTTGTTTTTAAGCTTGTTTACTTTGTCAAGTTCTTCATTTTGGTATTCCAAATCTTCTTTGGCAAGTTGTAAATGTTTAGTCTGTTTTTTAACTTCGGTTGCAAGTTTATCATTGGCCTCTACTTGCATTTTAATATTATTGTCCTCAATAGATTTGTACTTGTAACTGACTAAAATAGAGAACAGAATTAATTGTAATGTCACTAATACTGAAGTGGTTAATACCATACCATCTGTTTCTACTTGATAATATTTTTTTGAAAACCAAGCTGCTATGTAAAGAATTGATCCAAAAAGATATGGGGTGTATGAGTACAAATAATATTTGTTGAATTTTTCAGTGTTGTATAATCGAAATCCTGAAAATAGACAAAGAAGGGTAGTGGACAATGCTGTAATTGCAGCTATAATTATTATGCTATTTCGTATCCATTCAAGCTTTATTATAAAATGATTTAATATATATGCTACTGGTAGACTTATTAAAATTACGATAAAAACTTTATAAATTGAAGATAGTGTTCGGTGCTTAATTGGTGATATGTTTAAATAGCTCTTTGTGAACATTAATAGTCCAAAAGTGGAAATGACCGCCGTGATTGGGGATGCATTGTAAGCCATTAATTTTGCTTGTTCACTGAACGAACCTTCATAAATAAAAATGAGGCAATAATGTAATGTCAAACCAATGATGAGAATAAAATAGTATAGTAAGATTTTGTGTCTTAAAACTATATATGATAGCAAGTGATAAATACCAAAAACGCCGTAAATTGACGTGAATAGTAAAGTAGTAAATTGCTTGTAATTCAAGATATCCATACAAAAGGTATCAAGTGTTTATGATTTAGAGATTTGTTTAAATGTCTCTGCACTCATAAGTTATAGTTTTTTATTGGATAAGTGTCAAGGTATTTTAAGCTTCTGCCCAAATAGCAGCTGTTAGATTTTATTTTAGGAGTTTTCGTTTAATTTGAAGTATGATTTGTTCAGGAATGAATATTTTGCACAACTTAGAAAATTGATTAAAATGGCAAATCTCATAGAACAACTTAAAAACCCCGTTTGGTATTCGTTAAATGAAACACATAAAAGGTTTCGTGTTGAATATGACGGAGTGCAATTTTATGATCAAGAGGTGTGCACATTTGGAGCTTTTTTTGATGAAGCGAAAACTACGAACGCTTCAAAACAATATTCAAATACTACCGACAGTTTCTTTTTTGTATCAGAAAATAAAACACCTGTAGTAGATGAAACTAAGATAGCCCTAGAGAAGAAAGTTGATGGTTGCCAAATGGTATTAAATGAATTGTCAGATGTTCCAATAACGGAAGATATTGTTTTGCTCAGCGATGAGTATATTGATGAGGTGTATGATTTGGTCTGGTTAGTAATGCCCGGTTATTATCGTAGAAGGACTTTTGAAATGGGAAATTATTACGGAATTTTTAAGGATGGTAAATTGGTTTCATTAACTGGGCAACGAATGCAGACCAATCTTTTTGTTGAGGTCAGTGCCGTAGTAACCCACCCAGATTATACCAGAAGAGGTTTGGCAAAACAACTTATAGCCCATACAACAAAAGAGATTTTGAAAGAGAATAAGCAGCCTATTCTTCACACCAATAAAGGAAACTTGGCAATACCGCTTTATAAGAAGTTAGGTTATGAATTAACTAGAGATATGAACTGGTGGATGTATAGAAAGTTATAGTGATTTCTACATCTTGCATCAATTATTTTTTTTAATTTAAAATGCTGTTTATCAGTTATAAAAACAATTTTAAACGACTATAAACGTTTACAAACGATAGTAAACGTTTATAAACCAAATAAGCTTTCTATGCTGTTCTAGGTTTGCAGTGTCAAGTTAACATGGCTTGATAAAATAATTTGTAAACCATTAAAATTAGTAAGATGAACGCATTAAAAAACAAAGTACAGTTAATTGGAAATTTAGGTCAAGATCCAGAAATTGTAAACTTAGAAGGAGGTACTAAACTGGCTAAGTTTTCAATAGCGACCACAGATAGTTATAAAAACGCAAAAGGCGAAAAGGTAGATGATACACAATGGCACAATATCGTTGCATGGGGAAAAACAGCTGAGATTGTAGAGAACTATTTAGTTAAAGGAAAACAGGTAGCCGTAGAAGGTAAACTTACGCATAGATCGTACGAAACTAAAGAAGGTGAAAAAAGATACATCACCGAGATAAGGTGTAATGAGTTGTTGATGTTAGGTAAGTAATCCTGTGAAAACAGCTAGCAAAGACAATTTCAAACACTATTTTTGCAAAACATGATAGCAACAGAAAAAGACCTAATACCATTATTAAAAAAGCACTTTGGTTATGATTCGTTTAAACCGAATCAGTTATCGATAATTGAAGATGCTCTTGGTAAAAAAGATGTATTGGCAATTATGCCTACAGGTGGTGGTAAGTCACTTTGTTATCAGTTAACGGCACTGTCACTAGAAGGAACGGCAATTGTAATTTCTCCGTTGATAGCATTAATGAAAGATCAGGTAGATGTACTGAAGGCAAACGGAATTGCCGCAGAATATTACAATAGTTCACAGTCCGTAGAAACACAACAAGAAATTCTAGGAAAGTTAGAAAGAGGTGAATTGAAGCTATTTTATGTAGCCCCAGAGAGTTTAGGTTTTTTTAATAACATTCTGGGTAACTTAAAGATTAGTCTTTTTGCCGTAGATGAAGCGCATTGTATATCTTCATGGGGTCATGATTTTAGACCTGCTTATACTCAGTTAGGTGGATTAAAAAGAAGATTTCCTAATATACCTGTTATGGCACTTACGGCAACTGCGGATAAGACTACACAAGATGATATTGCAGATCAATTACAAATTGTAAATGCCAAACGTCATTTGGCATCTTTCAATAGACCTAACTTATATCTAGATGTAAAACCGGCTCAGGATAGAATAAAACATATTCTAGATTTTTTAGATGATAGACCTAATGAAAGCGGAATCATCTATTGCCTTAGCCGAAAAAGTACAGAATCTATTGCCGAAAAATTGCGTAATGCCGGTTTTGACGCTAAAGCATATCATGCAGGTATGTCCTCTGATGAACGTTCTTCGGTT
>NZ_JBDVOT010000248.1:0-10802 GCF_039968975.1 Maribacter sp.
TAATCATTTCTGGTCCGGTTCCAGAAGGAGATCGTCATGAGTTTAATGAGTTAAAACCAAAGGTTGACGAAATCGTAAGAAAGCAACGTCAGCATTTAACGGGAGTTTTAGCAGAGGCTAAAAAACTAATAACGGAAGGTGACACTAAAGAAGGTGGTTTCTTATTATTAAGAGTATATAGAGGTTTACCTAAAAATAAAGCATTAATTAAATTCTTAAGTGAAGAAGGGGTAAAACAATTGCTTCAAAAAACAGAGAATTATTACATGCAAGACAACAACAGGGAAATGCCAGTTGTTGATGAAGATTTATTGTTTGTAATCGATGAGAAGAACAATCAAATAGAATTGACCGATAAAGGGGTTAATTATATTTCAGGCGAAAATGACAAAGACTTCTTTGTTATGCCAGATATTGGTGGAGAAATTGCCAAAATTGAAAATCAAAATCTTGAAATTGAAAAAGAAGCAGAACTTAAAGAGGAGCTTTTTAAAGATTTCACGATCAAGAGTGAGCGTATTCATACCATGAGCCAATTATTAAAGGCATATACCTTATTTGAAAAAGATACCGAGTATGTGGTAATGGACAATAAGGTAATGATTGTAGATGAGCAGACCGGTCGTATTATGGACGGTCGTAGATACTCTGACGGATTACACCAAGCAATAGAAGCGAAAGAGAATGTGAAAATCGAAGCATTGACACAAACTTTTGCAACGGTAACTTTACAGAACTACTTTAGAATGTATAGTAAGCTTGCCGGTATGACTGGTACAGCTGTTACAGAAGCTGGTGAATTCTGGGAAATCTACAAGTTAGATGTTATGGAAATCCCTACCAACAGACCAATCGCTAGAGAAGATAAAAATGATCTTATCTACAAAACAAAAAGAGAAAAGTACAATGCCATTATAGAAGAGGTTACCAAAATAAGTCAAGCAGGTAGACCTGTTTTGATTGGTACTACTTCTGTAGAAATATCAGAATTATTATCTAAATTATTAAGTGTTCGTAAAGTGCCGCACAACGTACTAAACGCAAAACTTCATAAAAAAGAAGCTGATGTAGTTGCTGAAGCCGGTAATGCCGGTGTTGTAACCATTGCAACGAACATGGCAGGTCGTGGTACTGATATTAAATTGTCTGACGCTGTTAAGAAAGCGGGCGGACTAGCAATTATTGGTACAGAAAGACATGATTCTCGTCGTGTAGATAGACAATTACGTGGTCGTTCTGGTCGTCAAGGAGATCCTGGTAGTTCTCAATTCTACGTTTCTTTAGAAGATAACCTAATGCGTTTATTCGGTTCTGATAGGGTTGCAAAGATGATGGATAAAATGGGCTTGGAAGACGGTGAAGTTATTCAGCATAGCATGATGACTAAATCTATTGAACGTGCTCAGAAAAAAGTTGAAGAAAACAACTTTGGTGTACGTAAGCGTTTATTGGAATACGATGATGTTATGAACGCACAACGTGAAGTTGTTTACAAAAGAAGACGCCATGCATTACAAGGGGAGCGTTTAAAACTAGATATCGCTAATATGGTCTATGATACTTGTGAGGTTATCGTAGAAAGCAATAAAGCTGCCAGTGACTATAAGAATTTAGAATTTGAATTGATCAAATACTTCTCTATCACTGCACCTGTAGATGAAGCTGAGTTTGGCAAATTGTCTGCTCAAGAAATTACCGGCAAAATTTACAAGGCTGCATACGAGTATTATAATGATAAAATGGAGCGTAATGCTGCAGCGGCATTCCCAGTTATTAAAAAAGTACATGAAGATAATGCCAACAACTTTGAGCGTATTGTAGTTCCTTTTACCGACGGAATAAAAAGCTTGAATGTAGTAACAAACCTTCAAGAAGCTTATGATAGTAACGGTAAGCAATTGATTACCGATTTTGAGAAAAACATATCATTGGCTATTATAGATGATTCGTGGAAAACACATTTACGTAAAATGGATGAGTTGAAGCAATCTGTACAATTAGCGGTTCACGAGCAAAAAGATCCTTTATTAATTTATAAGTTCGAGGCATTTGAGCTTTTCAAATCTATGATCGAGAAAGTGAACAAAGATGTTGTCTCTTTCTTGTTCAAAGGTGAATTACCTTCAGAGAACCCTAATGCTATTCAAGAAGAAAGAAACGTTCAACGTAAAGAGAATTTACAGACAACAAAAGAAGAAATTCCTAATAGCGATGAGTTGGCGGCTCGTAGTAGAGCAGTAAGTCAAAATCAAGCTGAACGCCCAGCGGTTACTGAAACGATTACCAGAGAACAGCCAAAAATTGGAAGAAACGAGCGCGTTACCATTAAAAATGTAATGAGTGGTGAAAGTAAAACGGTAAAATTTAAACAAGCCGAGCCACTTTTACAAAATGGATCATGGGTTTTAACTCAAGACTAAAACAAAGTTTATATCATATTAATAAAAGGCATCTTATTAGATGCCTTTTTTTATTCATAACATCTAACATTCTATAAATTAACGAAATAGAAGCTAATTGAATTCTTAATAAATTTTCAAGAATATTCACAAAATAGATTAATTAACAAATGATTTAATATTTTTAACCATTATTTATGGCAAAAAAATATATAATTCAGAAAATTTTTAATTGTATTTTTCATACTTATATAGAAAATACTAGCATAATGATAAAAACATAATTAGATTTACAATACGTAATTTGTATATTTTCTAGTACCTAAACAATTTTTATGCCCGGATTTACCATTGACAAAGAACGTCTTCAGGATAAAACCAAACTATTTTTAAGGGTAAATTATACCACAAGCATTATCTCCGTTCTTTTCGGAGCTTTATGCTATTTCTTTTTGAACATAACTAAAATCATACCTTTTGCACTTGCTGGTTTTGCTATTTTAAATTTTGTCAATTTACTTTATTTCAGGTCCCATAAAAATATAGTGCCCACGTTTAATTTTTCATCAATTATAGGTTTATTTACCGCTGTAGTGGTAACTGTTTATAGTGGTGGAATTCATAGTCCGTTTATATTCATGATTCCTTTAATTGCCTTTGGCGGATTCATTAACAGCACTAAATATGGTAGAGTATATTTTAATATAATAACCATACTTATTCTTTTAGTTTTTACTCAATCTATACCCGAGTTGCGAATAACGGAGAATCTAGTTCCCAAAGAAACAAGCTCTGTATTTAGCTTAGTCTCTATTTTGTTCGCTGTATTCATTTTGGGCAACACATTAGGCAAAACACTGCTTAAAACATATAACGCCATGTACAGATCTAAAAAGGCACTGGCAAATCAAGTACACGAAAAAGAAAATCTATTAAAAGAAGTTCACCATAGAGTAAAAAACAACCTTCAAACAGTTTCTAGTTTGTTAAGCTTACAATCTAGAAATATAGAAACAGGACCAATGAAAGGTTTGCTGAAAGGAACACAGAATAGGGTGATTGCGATGGCAATGGTTCATGAAATGTTGTATATGCGTAATGACATCAGCCATATTGAATACAAATCATATGTTCTAGAATTAGGAGAATATTTAATTAAATCTATAAAAGGGAACGAAAACAATGTCAGTTTAAAAATTGATATTCCTGATATAAAACTGGGTATAGACACTGCAATTCCTTTAGGTCTTTTAATTAATGAAACATTGACCAATGCTTTAAAATATGGCATTGAAAGTGATAACGTAGGTGAAATCAGTATTAAACTTCAAAAAGATACTGAACATGAAAATTGCTATATTTTGGAAATTGGTGATAATGGCATAGGCTTCTCTGAAACTATTAACCATAAAAACACAAAGTCTTTAGGTTTAAAATTAATTCACAATCTTACGCGACAATTACGTGGAACCATAAAACGTGATAATTCTAAAAAAGGGACTAATTACATTATCAAGTTTCAAGAAATTAAGCAACAATTATCTCCAACAGTATAAATTAATTAATCAATAATTATCACTATCATAATAATATATAGGCGAAGCAGAGTAATGCTAGCTAATCTTTATAGTAATACTTATATTTAAGCGAGTAACATTCAAACCACGCTTAATGATCAAAAAATTACTATTATTGATATTCCTTTATGGGAGTACTATTTCAGCACAAGATTATTTCTACCAAAAATTTCAACCTTTTAATTCTGAAATACCAACTCCAGAAACATTTTTGGGTTACGGTATAGGTGAACACCATACAAGACATGATCTTATTGTGGCTTATCTTGAAAAGCTAGCTGAAGTCTCTGACAGGGCATCAATAACGGAGTACGGTAGAACACATGAGGGACGTAAATTAGTTATGTTAACCATTACCGCTCCAGAAAATCTAAATAACCTAGATCAACTACGAGAGGAACATTTAGCTTTTACAGACCCTAATAAATCAGTTTCCAATTATGGCGAGGTTCCAATTTTCATTAATCTAGCATACAATGTACATGGTAATGAACCTTCTAGTTCAGAAGCGGCATTACTAACAGCCTATACATTTGCTGCTTCAGAAAATCCTGAAATATTAAACTATTTAAGGAATGCTGTAATCTTTATAGACCCAACCATTAATCCTGATGGTCGGGACAGGCACACACAATGGGCAAACACCTACCAGGGAAATCCGGAAGTTGCGGACCCACAAGATGTTGAACATAATGAGTACTGGCCAATGGGAAGAACAAACCACTATTGGTTTGACCTCAATAGAGATTGGTTATTAGCAATAAATCCAGAAAGTAGAGGTAAGTTAAATTGGTACCACCAATGGTACCCAAATGTCGTTACAGATTTTCATGAAATGGGTACACAAAGCACCTATTTCTTTGAACCAATGAAAACAAATGCATCTTATGATCCTATCATGCCTAAAGAGAATTATGAAGATTTGAACACTCTTTTTGGCAACGAATTTTCTAAAAGCTTAGATAGTATTGGATCACTTTACTTTACCAAAGAAGTATTTGACGGCACATACCCAGGGTATGGGTCTTCATATCCAGATCTTCAAGGTGGTCTTGGACTATTATTTGAGCAAGCAAGTTCTAGGGGTCATAAACAAACTACCTCATTCGGTGAAATTACTTTTGCTTTTACAATAAGAAACCAATACGTCTCTGGTATTACCACCGTAAAAACAGCAGTGAACAACAAAGAATATATGCGTAAGTATCAGCAAAAATTCTTTAAAAGCGCGCTAACCAATGCTGCTAAAAGCAAAGTTAAGGGCTATACTTTTGGTGATGTTCATGACAAAAACAGAACAAAGTCATTTATAGACAAGTTATTACTACATAAAATAGACGTTTATCGTTCTGGAGATTCATTTACAGTACCTACACAACAGCCGCAGTACAGAATGGTACAAACTATGTTTGAAACGTATGAAAAATATAGAGATAGTGTTTATTATGATGCTTCTGCTTGGTCGGTTGCTAACTTCTATAATATGAAGTACAAGTCCGTAAACACGCTTAACCTTGGCGATAAAATTACCGAAACAGAAAATTTAATTTCTACAAGTCCGGTTCAAAAATCAAACTACGCTTATGTAATGGACTGGGATGATTACAATGCACCTGCCGCACTTGTCTATTTACAGAAAAAAGGTATTGTAGTTTCTTCTGCAGCTAAGCTATTTAGCATCAAAACTAAAACCGACACTAAAAAATTTAATTACGGTACTGTCTTAGTTCCTGTTAGCTTACAAAAAGAAGATGCAGCTGCAGTATACAAAAGTATTAAAGAAGCACAAGAAAAATTCGAAGTACCTATTTATGCAGTAGATTCTGGCCTTAGTCTAGAAGGTGTAGATTTAGGTAGTGGCAATATTTCACCAATCAAAAAAACAAGGGCTGTAATGTTGATTGGAGATGGCGTTAGTTCTTATGAAGCTGGGGAAGTTTGGCATTTGCTAGATACTCGTGTTCATATGCCTATAACTAAAATACCAATGCGCAATTTTAACAAGGTCAGTTTAGACAAATACAATACCATGGTTATGGTTTCTGGAAAATATAATCTTACGGAGAAACAGGTGTCCAAAATTAAAGATTGGACTAATAGAGGAAATACCCTTATAACTATAGGCACGGCAAGTAAATGGGCAATTGAGAAAAAGCTTGTAAAAGAAACACTTGTCAAAACAGAAAAAGATTCTACCAAAATCGCTGTTAGAAAACCTTACGTCGACGCACGTGAAAATATTGGCAAAGAAAGTCTTGGCGGGGTCATCTTAAATGTTGATCTAGATATTACCCACCCATTAGCCTATGGGTATAGAGATAGCAACATCCCTGTTTATAAAAATAACTCGGTTTGGCTATCCCCCAGCAAAAACTCTTATGCCACAGTTGCTAAATATTCTAAAAAGGCACATATAGATGGCTTTATTACCGAAAAAAATATGCAAGAAAACATATTGAATTCAGCATCTCTTATTGTTAGTAAATTGGGCAGTGGTCGTGTAGTTCTTTTTGCCGACAATCCTAATTTTAGAGGGTCATGGTATGGAACGAATAGATTATTTTTAAACGCACTTTTTCTAGGGGATAAGATAAATATACCCTCTGAAGATTAACATTAGTTCACTAATAATTAATTCATACAGCAAAATGATAAAAGTAAAAGTACTATTACTATTGGTTATTGCCTTTTTAGTGACAACACCCATAATCGCCCAATCATTAGAAGGCGATGGTCCACATTCTCAATTGATCATTAGAGGTGTAATGCTCATAAACGGTAATGGAGCGCCACCACAAGGTCCTATCGATATCGTTGTAGAGAACAATATTATAAAAGAAGTGAAAGTTGTTGGCTACCCTGGTGTAGCCATCGATGATTCTAAAAGACCACAATTAAAAACAGGCGGTAAAGAACTAGATTGTACCGGCATGTATTTAATGCCAGGTTTTATTGATATGCACACACATATAGGTGGTGACTCACAAGGTGCAGACCCAGATTATGTATTTAAACTTTGGATGGCTCACGGGGTTACTACAGTTCGTGAAGTTGCAGGAAGAGGAATTGATATAGCGATGGATTTAAAGCATAAAAGCGAGAAAAATGAAATCATTGCTCCACGTATTATTTCTTATACTGCATTTGGGCAAACGAGTAAATCTTTTAATCCGCTAAACGATATTCCTATTTCTACTCCTGAGCAAGCAAGGGAATGGGTACGTGCCAATGCCAAAAAAGGTGCCGATGGTATTAAGTTTTTTGGAGCAGAACCCGCAATTATGGCAGCGGCATTAGACGAAAATAAAAAGTTAGGATTAGGTTCTGCTTGCCACCATGCGCAAATGAGTGTTGCCCGTTGGAATGTTTTGCATTCTGCCCGAGCAGGATTAACCTCTATGGAACATTGGTACGGTTTACCAGAAGCATTGTTCGATGACAGAACGGTACAAGATTTCCCGTTGGATTATAACTACCAGAACGAGCAAGATCGCTTTGAGAATGCCGGAAAATTATGGGAACAAGCAGCTGAACCCTATTCAGAACATTGGAATAATGTAATGAACGAATTATTGGAACTCGATTTTACCTTAGACCCAACTTTCAACATCTATGAGGCCAGTAGAGATTTACAACGAGCCAGACGTGCAGAATGGCATGAAGATTACACGTTGCCATCTTTATGGGAATTTTATCAACCTAGCAAAGTATCTCACGGATCTTATTGGCATGATTGGGGTACAGAACAAGAAGTTTCATGGAAGAAAAACTATAAACTTTGGATGACGTTTATCAATGAATATAAAAATAGAGGAGGCCGCGTAACTACGGGATCAGATTCTGGGTTTATTTTTCAATTATATGGTTTTGCCTATATAAGAGAATTTGAATTAATGCGTGAAGCTGGGTTTCATCCTTTAGAAATCATACAATCTGCTACACTAAATGGTGCAGAGGCATTAGGTATGGATGACAAATTAGGTTCGGTAACCATAGGCAAATTGGCAGACTTTGTCATAGTAGAAGAAAATCCTCTTCAAAATTTCAAAGTATTGTATGGTACGGGAGCTATTAAACTTACCGAGGACAATGAGGTGGTTCGGGTTGGTGGTGTAAAATACACCGTTAAAGACGGAATCGTTTATGATTCAAAAGCGCTACTGGCAGATGTAAAACGCCAAGTAGATGAGGCAAAAGCTAAAAGTAATTATACTATTAAGCAGCCTGGCGTAAAAAATTAAAACTTACGCTTGTTTACAGGTACTTTAATTGGACGTACTTTTTTTTCATTTTTTGAAGTAAAAGCAATAGTTGCAATAACGATAACTGCTGGTATTAAAATTGAAAGTAACATCATAATTTAAAATTTACAAGGTGCTTAATTGCACCTTTTAATATTAAGCAAAGATTATGCCAACTTACCGTAAGATTTCTTGGTAGCGAACGCTAATTCTTTGTTAACCCTAGCATTTTTGTATCTATATAAACGTGCTACTGACGTTTCATCAGTAATTGTAATCGTTTTTTCGTTGCCAGTATCGTTAGCGCTATCAGCCAAAAAAATACCCACTTCAGTAGTGTTAACTTCATCATCTGTTTGGGGAGTTTGTGCCAATGCTAATGCTCCGGCGAAAATGACTATTAGGAAGGTAAATAATGCTTTCATATTGTAATATTGAACAATATAAAAGTAGTTTCAGATTGAGAATAATGGCTCTTACCCTCGCTAAACTGCTATAATTTTCGGCTAGCGTAAAAATCTGTGATGAATCGACAAAAAGTGTCGACGAATGGTTTTTGTTCTAAAAGCATCATACCGATTTGACGTGTATTTAATCGATGTTTTTAAATGTAGAAAATTTAGAACACCCCTTTAAACAGGATATAACAGAAGACTCTATTTCTTGAATATAGAATCAATTAATTTGAAATAAATAAAACCTATTTTTTATTTCTACCACGTTTACCGTAGTTCTTATCTCCACGGGTTTTTGGTTTAGTGTACTTCTTTTTAATAATACGCTTATACGAGCCACCTTGATTCTCCTTCTTGTTCTTATCTGATTTCTCATGAAAACTTGCTCCACGCTCCTCTTCGTTTATATTTAAAGGATTTTCACGTTCTCTATGCTTAGGTTGCTCGTCAAAAGTAAGTTGAGTGGCAATTTCAACTCCCTCAGGTAACGGTAGTTGATTTACCTTGTGTGACATTAGGTCTTCTATGGCATTCTTTGCTTCTTCTTCTTTTTCGGTAAACAGCAAAATAGAAGTACCTTCTTTCTCTGCCCTACCGGTTCTACCAATACGGTGCATGTAGTTTTCAGGATACGCCGGAGTATCAAAATTTATTACATGAGATATCTCTTGCAAATCCAACCCACGTGCCATAACATCTGTAGTTACCAAAATACGGTTCTTACCTTCGTCAAACTGATTAATGGAGCGTAGTCTGTAATTTTGCGTTTTGTTAGAATGTATAATACATATTTCTTCACTAAAAAACTCTGCCAATTCTTTGAACAATAAATCGGCACTACGTTTGCTTGAAACAAATACTAACACCTTGTGGTACGTTTCTTCGTTTTGCAATAAATTGACCAACAGATTTACTTTCGTATAAAAATTAGGAGTAGCGTAACCGTATTGCGTAATGCTCTCCAAAGGAGTACCACTAACAGCTATGGCAATTTTTTGAACACCTGTAAAGAAGTCAGTAATAAATAATTCAATATCATCGGTCATCGTGGCAGAAAACATAATGTTCTGCCTTTTCTGTGGCAAGAGTTCAAAAATATTTACAAGTTGAAATCTAAAACCAAGATCTAACATTACATCGACCTCATCGATAACAAGCTTCTTCACTTGTTTTAATTGAACCGCTTTCGTTAGAATAAGATCATACAGTCTAGCAGGTGTTGCCACTAATACATCTGTACCCAATGCCAAAGCCTCTTTTTGTCGCAACATACTTTTACCACCAAACACACCCAAAATTCTAGTTCCAGAATATTTAGCCAGCTTCTCTGCCTCTTCTACAACCTGTACCACCAACTCACGTGTAGGTACAAGAATTATAACCTTAGGATGTATATCTTTAGAAAATTTCAGCGTGTTTAAAATAGGAAGCAAATAAGCAAAAGTCTTACCAGTTCCTGTTTGCGCAATACCAACAACATCACTACCACTCATTACAATAGGAAAAGCTTTCTCTTGAATGGGAGTAGTATTTTCAAAACCTAAATCATCAAGTGCTTTTTCTAAGTTTCTAGATATTTTTAAATCGGTAAACAACGGCATAACAATCACTTTTGTATTTCAGCTGCAAAGCTATGCTGATTAGTTGACAAATCACGTATAGTGAGAGAATTATCGGCAATTAATATAAAAGTAGCTATGAAAATGTAGAATTATAAATAGAGCTCAGATTAAACTTTTAAAATACGTCTATTTTTTCCTGAAGATAAATAAAGAATAGAACCTAAAAATGGTAGAAATAAAACAATTAAAAACCATGTGATTTTACCATCATTTTTGAATTTATGTAGTGTAACATCAACAATACAAAATACCCAAACTAAAAGTGCTATAATTAAAAAAGACTGCCAAGTACCTATTGCAAATGAGAAATCTGTCGATGTTTCCATAGTTAAATGATTTTTAAAAATTACGTATTCCTTAAAGTTATAAAATCAAATACAATATAAAGTACTATATTTCAAATAGAACAGTATATTCTTACTTCTTGAAATTATACACGTACTTATTTCTTTTTATATATCTCTTATTTTTTAATGTATTAGCCGCCCAAACAAATACTATGACATAC
>NZ_JBDVOT010000249.1:0-9854 GCF_039968975.1 Maribacter sp.
ATGTGGAAGGGATCGATAAAAAGCTACCTGCTATTGAATCTTCAAATAAAACTACACTGGTTAATTACAAAGGACATCAGATTAATATAGGTATTGGTATTCATGATAGCTCATCAGCCTTAGTGCCGTACATTCGTAGTATAGCAAAACCATTTTTGTTGGTTTCAACAGGTACTTGGAGTATATCTATTAATCCGTTTAATAAAGATATGTTGACTTCACATGATATTGAAAATGATTCACTTTTCAATATGCAAGTAGATGGAAGTCCTGTTAAAGTTTCACGATTGTTTCTAGGAAATGAGTACAAAATTCAAGTCCAGGCATTATCAGATTATTATAAAGTGCCTTATGACATGCACAAGAATGTGAGATTTGATCAGAATATTTTTCTTGAAATCAATAAAGATTTCACTCATAGGTATAAGTGGTCTTCAATGACATCAGCATCCATGCCTGAGAAAACTGTAATGATATATGATAGTTATGAGTATGCCTACCACCAATTACTATTAGAGCTAGTATTACTTCAAGTGAAAAGTATTAAAGCAGCAATTGGGAAATCTAAAATCAAACAAATTTATGTTGATGGAGGTTTTAGTGATAATGAGGTGTTCATACAGATGCTTTCACAATTCATGAATACTATAAAGCTAAAAACAACTAACTCTTCGCTAGGTTCTGCATTGGGTGCCGCAATCGTTATTTCAGATAAAAAAATAGATTCCAAATTTCTTAAGAGTAATTATGCAGTAAAAAAGCATGTACCTCTTATTTTAAATTAAGATTAGTTATGGCTATAAATTTCAACTCAGATTATCCATCCGTTGATGATTTGCGCATAAAGGCAAAATCACGGATTCCCAAGTTCGCTTTTGAATATTTGGATGGTGGTTGCAATGAAGATATTAGCCTTGCTAGAAATACATCTGAAATACGAAAGGTTCAATTACAGCCAAGATATCTGCGAAATAATGGAACAAGTAGTACAAAGACAACAGTAATGGGAATGGAGTTTGATGCTCCTTTTGGTATAGCTCCCGTGGGTCTTCAAGGTCTCATGTGGCCCAATACACCGGCTATTCTAGCAAAAGCAGCACATAACCACAATATTCCATTTATTCTTAGTACTGTAACCACTATGGATATTGAAAAGGCTAGCGAACTTACTGAAGGTAATGCTTGGTTTCAATTATATAACCCGGTAGATGATGCTATAAGAGATGATATTATAGATCGTGCAGATGCTGCAGGTTGCCCTGTGCTTGTTTTATTATGTGATGTGCCTACTTTTGGGTATCGCCCACGTGATTTTAGAAATGGTTTGGCTTTACCGCCAAAAATGACTGTAGCAAATATTCTTCAAATTTTAGGAAAACCTAATTGGGCCTATAATACCTTAAAATATGGCCAGCCAACTTTTGAGACTCTAAAACCGTATACGCCTGAAGGTTTGGATTTAAAACAGTTAGGAGCTTTTATGGACAAAACTTTTTCAGGAAGGTTAAATGAAGAGAAAATTAAACCGATTAGAGATAAATGGAAAGGGAAGTTAGTTTTGAAAGGAGTAGCTTCTGAACAAGATACGCAAGATGCCATACGTATGGGTTTTGATGGTATTATTGTTTCTAATCATGGTGGTAGACAGTTAGATGCTGCTCAATCTACTATAAATTCTCTACAAGAGATTACGGCTAAATACAGTAATCAAATTGAAATTATGATGGATAGTGGTTTGCGCTCAGGGCCAGATGTTGCACGCGCTATGGCAAGCGGAGCCAAATTTACATTTATGGGACGATCTTTTGTTTATGGAACAGGTGCTTTAGGTAGTAAAGGAGGTGATCATACCATAGGAATGTTAAAGACACAGTTTAAGCAGGTAATGGATCAATTATGTTGCGAACGTGTTGAAGACTTGCCAAAGCACCTCATATAGCAAGATTTTGAATTAACACTTTAGATAATTACTAAAAAAAAAGCCTCTTGAGTAATCAGGAGGCTTTTTTTATGGGGTAGATATAATTACTTCTTAAAACAAGCTAATTGTAACTTGGCTTTTAAACAGATTTGTAAGTTTTTCTCTTTGTTTACTTCTAATACCATATATTAAGTAATAGCATAGAAAAGAAAACATATGGGTTTTGAAAAGGTAACGTTCACAAATTCTCAAGGTAAGCAATTGGCGGCAAGATTAGAATTGCCAACAAATCAAGAAGCACATAGTTATGCCATTTTTGCACATTGTTTTACATGTAATAAGAATTTTTCTGCGGTTCGTAATATATCAAGGGCACTTGTAAGTAGAGGAATTGCTGTTCTAAGATTTGATTTTACCGGACTAGGGGAGAGTGAAGGGGAATTTGAAGAAACCAATTTCTCCTCAAACGTTTCTGATTTAATTGAAGCTGCTAAATTTTTAGAACAGAATTATAAAGCTCCTTCGTTATTAGTAGGGCATTCTTTAGGTGGTGCTGCAGTTATTTTTGCTGCTTCTCAGTTAGACGCTGTCGTTGCGGTAACTACCATTGGTGCACCATCATCACCAGCTCATGTACAGCATTTATTCAAATCTAATGTAGATGAAATAAATACTATGGGTAAGGCAAAAGTGAATATTGGAGGTCGCGATTTTACGATTAAAAAAGATTTTATTGATGATATTCAATCAAAACCCATGAAAGAGGTCTTGAAGAATATGAGAAAACCGTATTTGGTTATACATTCTCCTCAAGATACTATTGTTGGTATTGAAAATGCAAAAGAACTTTATCAATACGCACATCACCCTAAGAGCTTTATTTCAATTGATAAGGCTGATCACCTTTTAATGGACAATGAAGATTCCACTTATGTAGGTAATGTAATTGCCGGTTGGGCAGAGCGCTATTTGGATGTTCCTAAAAGACAGTCTGTGAAAACTACGCATCAGGTAGCGGTAAGTATAGGTAATGAAGGTTTTACTTCTGAAATCGTGTCAGGAAATCATTTGTTAATAGCAGATGAACCTAAAGATTTTGGAGGAAACGATTTTGGTCCTTCGCCTTATGACTATGTTTCATCTGGCTTGGGGGCTTGTACGGCTATGACTTTAAGAATGTATGCTTCACGAAAAAAATGGGACTTACAAAAAGTAATTGTACATGTTGATCACGGTAAGGAACATGCCCTTGATTCTGAAAATACTTCAGCAGTTAAAAAAATTGACACTTTTAAAAGAAAGATAGAATTATATGGCGATTTAAATAGTGAACAAAGAAAAAGGTTATTGGAGATTGCGGATAAGTGTCCCGTGCATAAAACTCTTTCTACTGAATCATCTATAATTACAGAATTAATTTAAACTATAAATAGTATTAAAATGGTAAAAGCAATTTGGAACAATGAAGTGATAGCTGAAAGTAATGAAACCATCGTAATAGAGGGTAATCATTATTTTCCTCCTAAAGATATTAAGCAAGAGTTTTTTAAAAGCACCGATACCCATACTAGTTGTCCGTGGAAAGGTGTTGCATCTTATTATAATGTTGAAGTTAATGGAGAGGTGAACAAGGATGCTGCTTGGTTTTATCCTGAGGTTTCAGAATTAGCTAAAGGCATTAAAGGGTATGTGGCATTTTGGAAAGGTGTAGAAGTAAGATAGTATTAGCATAAAAAAGGTCAGCTTTTAGCTGACCTTTTTTTAAGTTTAAATAGTTATTGTCACTATGCAGTAGCATTTTGTGGTGCCCAATGGCTGCAAGACATACCTGGAGCTGCTTTTTGAGGATTAGCACAATCGCTAGATTCAAATCTAATACAGGTTACACAATTAGTGTCATCTTTTAACGCAACTTTCATTTCAAAACTATCACAAGTATAGCTATTCCCAACTTTTACACCATGAACTTTACAAGTGTTACCTTCTACTAAGTTGTCGCAGTTAACGCAACTATTTCCTAATCTTATCGACATATTTTTTGTTTTACGTTCCTTATAAACTTACGTTCTTAAACTTTTAAAAACAATTTAAATTGCTGTATTACAGCAGTATGTATTTAGATTATTTAAAAATAAGGGTGGATTTATTATTGTTTAATTCGTGTATTCTTTTGAACTAAAATATAAACTTTAAAGAAGGATGAAACTGTTTTAAATTAAATAATAGATTTTATATGAAACAAAAAATGCCCCTTTTCAAAGGGGCATTTTTTTTAAAGTAATTTTTTTTCAATAAGGATTTGGTATTAAAAGATTAGACAATCCCCAAAAGGGCTAAAAAAGCTCCTACTACAACAACAGCTAAAAAAGCATGCATCGCAATAACAAGCACGGAGAGGTAAGCTTCTACTCCGGTTTTGAATGATAAATTGTTCATAACATTACCTACTTTAAAGTTACACTACTAAAGTTAGTTGAATTAAGCAACAATTCCATAGAAAAAGTTGTAAAACTATCTTAAATAGATGTAAAATCTTACATTTTTGTGGTATATGTTTTTCAAAATATGCATTTCAACCCTTAAAAAGGTATCTTGTCGATATCTGAATTACAGCCTTTTAAAACCTAAAGCTACAATTTGTAGCTTTATTTTAATAGTTTTATGCTTGCGTCTATTGAATAAGATTTAGCCAATCTGCTATACCGGCTAAGGGTACAGATAAAAGGATTATTACCAAGCAGGTAACCATTAATTTAAGAAATCCATTGAGTATTTTAACTCCTGAAGTTAGTTCTTGTTCCATAATCATTGTTCTATTGTTCTGTGGTCAATATGGTAGATCTAGCCTAAAGTGCTGTCAAATAGAGATGTAAAATCGATTAACGTATAGAAAATATCTTTGTAAAGTATGTTTTCAACACAATAATATCAATTTTTACAATTGTATATTAAATAAATTAGTAGGCTGTTTGCTAGTTGTTTTTTAGCTTTTTAAGCTAAAAATTGCATTTAATTTATCGACTATTAAGTTTGTGGCTCCGGCTTTTTCCTTGATGTAGTTTGTGTTGATATTTCCGATATTTAATCGATAGTCATTACTTTTAAAACACTTGTCACTAATTTGTTGAAACATGTTGCTGTTATCAACAGAAATGACTCCGCCAAGTTTAACTAATTCCTCTGCCTCGGCAAATCCTTCAAACTTAGGACCTATAACTACAGGAATCCCAAAAACTGCGGGCTCTAATGTATTATGAAGACCTGTAGCAAACCCACCGCCAACATATGCAGTATCGGCATAACTGTAGATTTTGGTTAAAAGACCAATAGTATCAATGACAATTACATCATAATCCGCTAAGGTTTCGTCCTTTATTTCTGTATAGCGAATTGCCTTTTTTTGTACAGTTGCTATTATCTCTTCAATATGATTATCCTTAATGGTGTGCGGAGCTATAACAAACTTTATTGGGTGAACGTTTTTGTTGATGTAGTCTATGATGATTTTTTCGTCTTCTGGCCATGTGCTTCCAGCTACAAAGCAGTATTGTTCATTTTTAAAGCGTTCCATAAAATCTAATTTATTATCACGCTCTAAAATTTCGGTTACTCGGTCAAAACGGGTGTCGCCTGCAATAGAAACATTAGTATATCCTACAGAATTTAGTAAAGCTTTTGCCTTTTCGTTCTGCACAAAAACATGGTAAAACTGATTTAATACCCTTCGCATAAAACCACCATACCACTTAAAATAGACTTGGTTTGGTTTAAATAATGCTGATATTAAAAACGTAGGTGTATTTGATTTTTTTAAAGCAGATAAATAGTTGGGCCAAATTTCATATTTAATAAATATGGCAATATCTGGGTGTGCGGCAGCTAAAAAAGATTTTACCTTCTTTTTTGTGTCCATAGGAAGGTAACAGATAACATCGGCTATTTTGCTATTCTTTTTTACTTCATACCCAGATGGAGAAAAAAATGATATTATTATTTTATGTGTAGGGTTTTGAATTTTTAGTTTTTCAATAACTGGTAGACCTTGTTCATATTCCCCTAAAGAAGCAGCGTGAATCCAAATAACTTTATCATCGTTGGAAATTGCTCGATTAATTAAAGAAATGGTTTCTTTTCTTCCTTTTACAAATAATGATAGTTTAGAGTTGGTTAAAGCCAATACCTTTAAAATGGCAGATACGCTTATGACGATAAGGTTATAGAGAAAGTACAAACTGATGCTTTTGGGCTAAATTACGTTTCTTTCCATAAAATTACTGTCGCCTGTTTCGTATTTTTGTATTACTTCATGTAATTACAACAGATGAAAAAGATACAAATGGTAGACCTAGGTGGTCAATACCAAGAAATTAAAGATCAAGTAAATACCTCAATAACCCAAATATTAGAAACTTCAGCATTTATTAACGGACCTGAGGTTCATGCATTTCAAAAGGAGTTAGAAGATTACCTGCAGGTAAAACATGTAATACCATGTGCCAACGGTACTGACGCTTTACAGATTGCAATGATGGGTTTGGGTTTAAAGCCCGGTGATGAGGTGATAACGGCAGATTTCACTTTTGCCGCAACTGTAGAGGTTATTGCCTTGTTACAATTAACTCCTGTTTTGGTTGATGTCTATCCTGATACTTTCAATATTAATATTGAAGCAATTGAAAAGGCAATTACACCTAAAACAAAAGCTATAGTTCCTGTTCACCTATTTGGTCAATGTGCCAATATGGATGCTATTTTGGAACTGGCTAAAAAACATGATTTGTTCATTATTGAAGATAATGCACAGGCAATTGGAGCTAAGTATCTTTCTAAAGATGGTACCAAACAGATGGCGGGCAGTATGGGTCATGTTGGCGCTACTTCTTTTTTTCCGTCAAAAAACTTAGGCTGTTATGGCGATGGGGGGGCGATCTTTACTAATGACGATGAATTGGCACACACAATTCGTGGTATGGTAAACCATGGTATGTATGAACGCTACCACCATGATGTGGTTGGTGTTAACTCAAGGTTAGATTCTATACAAGCGGCCGTATTACGTGCTAAATTGCCAAAGTTAGATGGTTATTGTGAAGCAAGAAGAAATGCAGCACGTGCCTATTCTAAAGCTTTTGAAGGGCAAGAGCATATTATTACACCTGTAACGGTTAATAATTGTGGAGGTATTTGTGATGTGTGCGATTGTCACGTTTTTCATCAATATACGTTGCGTATAACTAACGGTAAAAGAGATGAGTTGGCACAATTTTTAGCTAAAAATGAAGTTCCTTTTGGTATCTACTACCCAATACCTTTACATAAACAGAAAGCTTATGTAGATGATCGTTATAACGAAGCAGATTTTCCAGTGACGAATCAATTGGTGACCGAAGTGTTGTCTTTGCCTATGCATACAGAATTAGATGAAGAACAGATTAACTATATAACACAGTTAATTATCGGGTTTATTAACGGGTAATAGGATGGTTTTCTAAATTTGATAACGTTCAAATAGCATTATAAATGAAAGTATTAGTAACAGGCGGATTAGGTTTTATAGGCTCACATACAGTTGTAGAGTTGCAAAATAAAGGGTTTGAAGTTGTCATTATTGATGACTGTTCAAATTCAGATGAAAGTGTTCTTGATGGTATAGAAGCTATTACTGGAAAAAAACCGGCTTATGAAAAGTTGGATTTAAAGGAGAAACATAAAGTTGAAGATTTTTTTAAGCGCTATCAAGATGTTACTGGTGTCATTCACTTCGCAGCTTCTAAGGCGGTTGGTGAAAGTGTTGAAAAACCTCTTTTATACTATGAGAACAACATAGGAACTCTAGTATACATTCTAAAAGAATTATGTAAAAAAAATAAGGCTAGTTTTATTTTTAGTTCTTCTTGTACGGTTTACGGGCAAGCCGATGAAATGCCAATTACGGAAGATGCACCTGTTAAGGTGGCAGAATCTCCATATGGCAATACTAAGCAAATGGGCGAAGAAATTATAGCCGATACGTGTAAAGTAACTCCAGGTTTAAATGCTATTGCACTACGTTATTTTAATCCAATGGGAGCACACCCAAGTGGGGAAATAGGGGAGTTGCCAAAAGGTGTTCCTCAGAATTTAGTGCCATTTATAACGCAAACAGGTATAGGGTTAAGAGAAGAATTATCTGTTTTTGGTGATGATTACCCTACTCCAGATGGTACTTGTATTAGAGATTATATCTATGTGGTAGATTTAGCTAAAGCGCATGTTGTAGCTTTAGAACGTTTGCTGAATGGTAAGAATGAATCTAATTATGAGGTTTTTAATGTTGGTACGGGTACAGGTAGTTCTGTATTAGAGGCTATTCAGAGTTTTGAAAAAGTATCTGGCAGAAAATTAAATTATAAAATAGTAGACAGAAGGGCAGGTGATATCACTACCGCCTATGCAGATACTACCAAAGCAAATAAAGTTTTAGGTTGGAAAGCTGAATATACTCTTGAGCAAGCAATGAATTACGCTTGGATCTGGGAACAAAAAATACGTGACTGATTTTTTCAAGGTTAACAATATAAATAAGGGGAAATATGGCTATATTTCCCCTTATTTAATTTAAAGACCACCTCTTATGAAAAATTCATTATTCCTTTTAATGTTCTTGGTAATTTCAACTGTATCTGCTCAAGACATATATCTTCAATGTGGAAAAATAGTTGATGTTGAATCTGGTAAGATTTTGTCTGATAAAACAATAGTTATTTCAGAAAATAAGATAAAGGAGATTAAAAATGGTTTTGTGGCTGGTACAGATACTGATCAGGTAATAGATTTAAAATCTAAAACTATTTTACCTGGCTTTATTGATATGCATGTTCATATAGAAAGTGAGTCTAGTCCGTCAAGATATTTAGAGGCATTTACTATGAATGAAGCGGATGTTGCTTTTGAATCTACTGTATATGCAAAGAGAACATTAATGGCTGGCTTTACAACTGTTCGTGATTTAGGCGGGTCAGGAGTGAATATCGCATTAAAGAAAGCTATTAACAAAGGAACGGTTGTTGGTCCTAGAATTTTTACTGCCGGTAAGGCACTTGCTTCTACTGGTGGTCATGCAGATCCTACTAACGGAAGAAGTAATGAGTTAATGGGTGACCCTGGACCAAAAGAAGGTGTTGTTAATTCTCCAGAAGATGGTAAGAAAGCGGTTCGCCAGCGATATAAAGATGGCGCAGATGTCATTAAAATAACAGCTACTGGCGGAGTGTTAAGTGTAGCCAAGAATGGTCAAAACCCCCAATTTACTATTGAAGAAATAAAGGCTATTACTGATACTGCTAATGACTATGGTATGTTGACCGCTGCCCATGCCCATGGTGATGAGGGAATGCAAAGAGCAATTATAGGTGGTATAAAGACTATTGAGCACGGAACATTGATGTCCGAAGAGACGATGGATTTGATGATAAAGCACAAAGCATTTATGGTGCCTACCATTTCTGCGGGACAGGAAGCGGCCAGACTGGCAAAAATACCTAACTACCTACCGCCAGTTGTAGCTAAAAAAGCTTTGGAAATAGGGCCTAAGTTGAATGCTACATTTGCAAAAGCTTATAAAAAAGGAGTAAGTATAGCTTTTGGTACCGATTCTGGGGTGTCGCCACATGGAGATAATGCTAAGGAGTTTATCTATATGAATAAAGCGGGCATGCCAATTATAGAGGCTTTGCGTTCTGCTACAATTACAAATGCAATGCTTTTAGGAGAGAAAGAACTAGGGCAGATTAAGGAGGGGTATATTGCAGATATTGTTGCTGTAGATGAGAACCCTTTAAATAATGTTGAAACACTAACAGATGTTGTTTTTGTTATGAAAGAAGGTGTTGTTTATAAGCAACTGTAGCGAATTTGTTTTTTGCCTCCTTTAGTATATCAATAAGAATGATTT
>NZ_JBDVOT010000250.1:0-4378 GCF_039968975.1 Maribacter sp.
GCAGCAATAGATTGAGAAAACGCAATGTAAGCCTGCTTAGCAGCATGATTAAAGTTTTCTTCTGGATCCTTCTGCGGATACATATCTAACAACATCTTACGGTAATTTTCCCATCCTTCATTTTTGAAACCACGAATTTCATTGGTCAAATCGAACATGTAGTTGATTCTATCTTCTGTATAATTATCCCAAGCTGCAAATACCAAAAGGTGAGAACAATCTGTAATCATAGACTGGTTCCAAGCTACAGGTCTAATCTTTTCTTTAATATCTTGATTTTTAACCACTATAATCTCAAACGGTTGCAATCCACTAGAAGTAGGGGCAAGGCGGGCCGCCTCTAAAATACGTTCCACTTTATCTTCAGCTACCTTTTCGCCGTTCATTGCCTTGGCGGCATATCTCCAATTTAATTTATCTAATAATTCCATGTTAATCTTTCTATTTTAAGTTGATTTTGCTAATTGTTCTATATCGTTCGATGTTATGACAACATCTGTATTACTCGTTGTATTTGCTAAATTCAACATTGCTTGGGCAATGTTTTCTGCATCTATAATTTTGTATTTTTTCAGCGGACCAATAAATAGCGGCTGAATCACTTTAAAAATAACCAAACCTATTTTCTCCAGCATTCTTTGCTCATCTCTTTCTCCACCAATTAAAGATGGTCTTAAAATAGATGTGTTAGGTATTCCCAGGTTAACTACATCTTGTTCCATTTCGCCTTTTGTTCTATTGTAAAAGACCTTACTTTTTTTATTTGCTCCCATAGCAGATATGACTAGATAAGTAAAAATATCATTCTCTTTAGCCAGTTTAGCTGCAGCAACAGGAATACCGTAATCAATTGCCCTATATAATTTCTTATCTGGGGTTTTCTTTGCCGTAGTACCTATACAACAGTATACTTCGTCTGCTGTAAATTCGTTTTTAAACTGATAAAGCTCTAATAGGTTCCCTATATATTGTATGACTTTATTTGGCAATCCGTTTATACGTGATCTTGAAAATAGTTTTATGGTTTCATATCTATCGTCATGAATTAACTTCTCTAACAATAAACCTCCGGTTAAACCAGATGCCCCTAAAATTATAGCCGTCTTTTTCATATTACTGACAAACTTTTATACTGCTCCACGCTGCTTCATATGCTTGCTCCATTTGCTCATCATCCAAGGTAACGGAACCACGATTTTGAGCAATCATTAAAAATGAAAGCGGATTAATGGCATATGCATACAGCATATAATCTGAAACAGGCTTAATTAGACCTTCTTTCTTACCACGTGCCCATAGATTTAGTAATGGTTGTAAATGCTTAATGCCCTCTTGTCGGCTTTCCTCATCGATCATTGGGGTATTATCACATTGAGCTAAAAACATTGCATGAGCACTTTCTTTAAGTTTAAACTCGGCAATACGTTTCCATATAACCTCAAAACCTTTTTGAACGGACATGGCATCATTGTACGTGGCAAACGCATAAGCAGTATAACTAGCTTTAACCTCTATATAGGTCTTGTTCACCAAGTCTTGCTTATTCTCAAAATATAAGTAAATGGTAGCTGGGGACACACATGCCATTTTTGCAATTTTGCTCATGGGTGTGGCATGAAAACCGTCATTGTTTACCAACTCTATGGTTGCATTAATCAATGCATTACGTTTGTCTATACTTTTTTGAAGTGCTGCCATTTGTATTATATCTAGATACAAAGTTACAGAAAATGAACGTTCATTCTTTTTTATTAACACAACTTTAATTTATCAGCTTAACTATAAAAGAATAACATGATATCCTCAACTATTCTAAGAACATTCTATAATAGACTTATCAGATATAATAGTACTTTTAGATAGTTCAGTTAAGGTAGTTCCCGCGTTGCTTTTTAATTACCTATTCAAGTACTTATCTTTAGGTTATTAAATTAAGCCATTAATATGTTTAAAATTCTTTCTTTAGATGGCGGCGGTAGCTGGGCAATCATACAACTTCTTACTCTTAAAGACAGATACGGTAACATTAATGGTCATCAAATTTTACAACAATTTGATTTAGTTATTGCCAATTCTGGCGGTAGCATTGTTCTTGCCGCACTTGCAGAAAATTATACTATTGACAAGGCAATATCCTTATTTAAGGAACAACAGAATAGAGAACTGATTTTTCATAAAAACTCATTTAAAGACCGTTATTTCCCAGTAGATTACCTCGGACTTTTCAATGCCGGATTTGGACCTAAATACAGTGCCAAACGTAAAAAAGAAGCTTTTGAAAGTTTATTCCCAGAAGTGGATAAAGTACAAATGAACGAACTACCTAGATTAATAGGTAAAGAATCATTAAAACTTGTAGTTGCTACATATGATGCGCTAAATAATAGGGCAAAATTTTTTAAGTCTTTTTCCTCAAATCCAGAAGGGTATGATTCGGTAAGGTTAACACAAGCCATAAACGGTTCTTCTAATGCTCCTGTTCAATATTTTGATTTTCCTGCCAGATTTAAAGCTCAAGGAAGTGATATATTTTATGAATTATGGGATGGTGCCTTAGGCGGATTTAACAATCCTATTTTAGCGGGAATCATTGAAGCCTACAAATTGGGTGTAGATTTGAAAACTATACAAGTAGTTTCTTTAGGCACAAGTAATTCTCTTATGTCAGCGGATGCCAAAAAAGACTTTTGGAATTGGAAACAAATCGCTTTAATTTTTAGAAGAAAGAAATTTGCCTTCTCTAGATGGAAACCGCAATTAAACTTCTTTAAAGAAACAGTTTTACACCAAGCAAAAACAATTTTGTACCAACCACCGGATACCGCTAATTATATTGCTATGATGTTCTTGAAAGCATCTACCGGTATGCTTCTTAACGACCAAATAATTCGCTTGTCCCCATTAATTCATTTTGATGCAAATACACCAAACGAGGTAATACCATTAGTTCAAGAGTTATATAAACTAGATATGGACCTGACAAAAGATGAAGAGATTGAATCACTTATTAATTGTTTTAACGCCTGGAAAGCCGGTCAGCTTTACAACCAGCCCATAGAGTTTAAAGTAGAGCGTAATAATGATTTAACACTTTTACAAGGAGATAAATGGTATCAAGAAGGTATGGATAGATGGAATTCTTGGGAAACATCTGTTTAGATTTTTTAAAATAATGCAACCCATATATGTTCTCAGAAAAATTGACCAATGGTTTTTCCTATTTTTGAGAAACTAGACTACAAATCATCATGACATTAAAACAGATTATTTACAGTACATTTTTATTATTTGTATTACCATTAATGGGTCAAGAGCCAGTTCCTTCAGAAGTATTTTGGAATACACTACAATCCCATTGTGGTAAGGCATATGAGGGGAGTTTAGCCTTACCTGAAGAAGATGAAAATTTTGGAGGCAAAAAACTTATTATGCATGTAAAATCTTGTTCGGATACTGAAATTAAGATTCCATTTTTTGTAGGTGATGACAAATCTAGAATATGGATCTTAACCAAGAACAATGATATTCTTACCTTAAAACATGACCATAGACATGAAGATGGTAGCGAAGATGATATCGAAGATGATATCAATTTTTATGGTGGTACTGCAAGTAACGCCGGCAAAGTAGATATTCAGTTTTTTCCTGCTGACGTTGCTACCCAAAAAATGATTCCGGGTGCGGCAACAAACGTTTGGTGGATTACTTTAGATGATAACACTTTTACATATAATTTAAGAAGGCTGGATACTGACCGGGTTTTTAAAGTGGTGATGGATATTACAAAACCAATTGCAACTCCTGCTGATCCATGGGGCTGGCAAGAATAAATGTAATTATCTTTAATCTGTATCACTTATAATGAGTTTGTTGTTACTCCCTGATTAACTGTACCTATCTTTGCTGAAAAATTATTTTATGTCAAGCCAGTTTTTAGATTTAGGAATTTCTAACGATTTACAAGAAAATCTAGAAGAATTACAGATTACCGTACCCACAGATATTCAAAAAAAGTGTATTCCTGTTATTCTTGAACAAAAAGAGGACCTTGTTGCTTTGGCAAAAACTGGAACCGGAAAAACAGCTGCTTTTGGTTTACCGTTATTACAATTGATCAATACAAAAAGTACTACGGTACAAGCTGTTATTTTAGCTCCTACTAGAGAATTGGCGCAACAGATACACGCCAATTTATTGTCATATGCAAACAACCCAGAGATTTCAATTGCTGCACTTTGTGGCGGAATCCCTATAAAACCACAAATAGAACGACTTAAAACACCAACACAGATTATTGTGGCAACACCTGGTAGACTGGTTGACTTGGTAAAACGAGAGGCTTTAGATATCAAAAAATTAAAGTACTTGGTTTTGGATG
>NZ_JBDVOT010000251.1:0-4751 GCF_039968975.1 Maribacter sp.
TTGTAGCGACAAATGTGGGTGATGGTATGCCCGATATATTATTGACCCAAGTTGCAGATCCAAGCGGTGTGGGTCATACGGTAAGTATTTATGATGCCACAGGCGCACCTCTTGGTAATGCTGTAAGAGTGCAAGCCTCAAGTGGCGGCGCACTTACGAGTATAGTAGGTAGGTATAGATTAGATGTTTATAACGCAGACGGAAGTGTCTTCTTCGATAATACTACAAGAGACTATCGCTTGGCCACAGTAGAATTGTCAGAATTTAACATACCCACTGCCAGTTTAAGTGATGTGGCATACCTGCGCTTAGAACTTGGTTCAAATGCCGACGTCGCGTTTTTATCCTACAATACATCTTCCTTTTCAGGATTTTGTGCCAATTTGGATACTGATATGGATGGTTACCCGGATCATTTAGATTTAGACAGTGATGATGACGGGTGCAGCGATGCCAACGAATTCTATAAAGATGATGCAGCTGACGGTGGTGATGGTGGCGAATATGGAACGGGAGTTCCTGTAGTTGACCCAACTGATGGTACCGTAAATGCAGCTTCTTATACACAAGTATTTGCACCAGTAATTGTTTTAGGTAACACTTCAGAATTATTGAGTGGTACAGATATCAACGGAGAGGATGTAGGTTTGGGCGATACTTACAATTATGTATTAAGATTTCAAAATACAGGTGATGATGATGCTACTGGTTTTACAATTAAAAATGTATTACCAGACAATGTCAGCTTAGATGATATAAATATTGATGATGCACCTGGGGTAACCAACAGCTACGACGAAAGTACTAGAACTATCACTTTTACCATACCAGATACGTTGGTTGAAATTGATGATCCAGAGTATAAAATTAAAATAACGGTTTCTGTTGCAGGTGACTGTTCTGAGTTTGTAGCGGCTTGTGCCTCTCAATTAGAAAATCACGCATATGCAACTTACACGGGAACATTAAACACCAACACCTTTTCAGACGAAGATGGTAGTAACCCTGCAGGTGCATGTACTACAACTTTAGAGGTAGCGACAAATAATGTTTCTGATGCATTGGCAAATTGTAGCGTTGCACGTACGGTAGAACTTTGTGGTGCTAGCGGTACACTTTCTGCCGGTATAGGTTTTGACACCTACACTTGGGCAATTGACACAAATAATAATGGCGCTATAGATGCTGGAGATACAATTTTAGATGACGGTACGTCAAATACATTGACAGTAACAACTATAGGAAACTACATTGTTGAGAAAACATCAACTTCTGGCTGTGCCAACCATACAGAACTAATTACTGTTGAGCGTTATGGTGAAACACAGACCAATCCTATCATCAGTTATTTTAACCAAGTAAATAGCGACAGTAATCCTGATAATGATATTCAAGGTGAAATAGTAACTTGTTCAAATGACAACAACTCAATGCCACATATATTTCTTTGTGGCGATACCGATAGTGCATTTATTCAATTAGGGATAACCGATGCTCTAAGTATTAAATGGGAGAAACTTGACGAAACAAGTTGTAATGTTGCTACTTGTGGCGATGTAATGGATGATTGCGCAAATACAGCTAGTGGTTGGACATGGAACGAAGAAACAGATTCGGACAATTTCACCATAACTGATAGTGGTAAATACAGAGTTGTTATAGGTTATGAAGGTGGATGTTTCAGTAGATTCTATTTCAACGCATACCAAAATACATTAGACATTCCTGAACCAGATTCATCTGATATCATTTGTGATACCGAAGGTTCTATACGAGTAATAGATTTAGGTAGTGGTTATGGTTACCAGTTATTCGATGTAGAAAATAATAACATAGCAGTACCATTCAGCGCTGCTCAAGGTCCGAACTTTTCTATTGCAACTAGTGGTACTTACAAAGTACAGATTACACAATTAAATCCTTCAACAGGTACACCAATTGAAAACAGTTGTGTGTTCGAAACCGAAGAAATAGGTATTGCAGAAAGAATTTTTGAAACAACAGTCAGTTCAACTCCGTTTGATTGTACCGATGCAGGAACAATTTCTACACAGGCATTGAACGTTTCACCAGAATATAGCTATGAGCTTTATTTTGATAACGGTAGCGGTGGTAAAGGAGCCTTGGTAACTAATTATTTACTTTCTTCTGACAATACGCACACATTTACTGGTCTTTCAGCAGATGATTACGTTATCGTAACAACTACAACAGATGGTTGTAGTGACGAAAAAACTATCACCGTAGACGAAATTCCTGAACTAAGGTTAACAGCAACAAATCAAGATAATATTACCTGTACTGCGGGTGTAATAGACTTAATTGCCACAGGCGGAACTACAGGATACGAATTTGCTATCTATAGTAAAGATGGTGTAGCACCATATGCTGACGAAACAACAATTCCTGATTCTGAATTTACATCTAACCCAACATTCCTATTCGGATATGATACTTCTTCTACATATATACCTAATGAAGATGGTGATTATGTATTCGTAATCAGAGATGACAATGGTTGTTACGGTTTATCAAATATCGTAACTATGGAAGATTTAGGTACCATTACCATAAGTGCTTCAAATACAGATATTATATGTGCAGATTCAGCTACTTCCGTATTAACCATTACCGCATCTGGTGGTAATTCACCATACCAATACAGTCTTGATGGTGGCACAACGTACCAAACGGAAAACTACTTTAACAATATAGCCGCTGGAGTTTACACTATTACCGTTATGGATACCAACAGCAATCCTGGTAATGCTTGTACAGAGACTTTAGAGTATGAAGTAACCCAACCATTTCTTTTAACGGCATCTCCTTCAATCATAGAAGATGCGTCTTGTGACACATCTGGTGCTGCAACTCCCACTGCTTTAGTGAAGATATTGAATGGTAATGGTGGTCAAGCACCATATCAATATAGTTTTGATGGTGGTAGCACGTTCTCTTCAGTTGACGAGCAACGTTTAACACCTGGTACATATCAATTAGCTATAAAAGATGCTTTAGGATGTTCTACAGATTTAGAGATTACCGTACCTACAGCAGCAATTGCCCCTACTTTCACAAATGACATCACTTATGAATGCGATGGGGATGGCGTAGTAACCATTACACCTTCTAATACTACAGACTTTACATATACCTATAAATTAAACGGTACCGACAACTCACCATTAGATAGTAATGTATTCAATAATGTTGCTTCAGGTACCCAAACAATTACTGTAGGCTATACAAGTTTAGTAGCTGCGGATCAAAGCACTTTATTCTATGAAGATTTCGGAGCTGGTGTTACCACACAGATTGCGGAAATTGGGGCAGGATATTGCTACGAACCACAAGATGGCACAGATACGGACTGTAATTTAGGTCCTGCAGGAATTTTGGTAAATGCTGAATATGCGATTACGAATAGAATAACCAACCCAAATGCTTCTTGGAGAAGTCCTAATGATCATTCTGGCATAACTGATGGTAGGTTTATGGCAATTGGGGTTAGTACCTCAGCCGGAGATAACAATATTCTATGGTCAAGAACAGGATTAGAAGCACTTGCCAATCAAGAAATAACAATATCATTTTACGCCTACAACATATTAATTGACAATGCCTCTGGTAACGCCCCAGAAATATTGGTAGAATTGGTTGATGGTTCTGGTAATGTAATCAGTAGTCAGGCAACAGCAGCTATTTCTCAAAATAACAATGCAGATGACTGGCATTTAAGAACGGTTACTATTGATCCAGGTGCAAATACGGCAGTTGGGGTTGTATTACGTACCAATCTTAATAGCGACAATGGTAACTTCCTGGTTTTAGATGATATTCAGGCATCACAAACTCCAGAGTTATGTGAACAAACACAAGATATTTCAGTAATTGTTGAAACAGGAAAAACTTTTGAAGTAGCCATTTTAGGTAGTACTGACCCTACTTGTAATGGTAGCGATAATGGTAGTATCCGTTTTGAAGTTTCTAATTTTGACACCACTGTAGGTTATCAATATTCTATTGATAATGGAGCAACTTGGATTACGGAAACTACATCTCCGATTATTACACCGACAACTCTTTCCGATGGCACGTATACTGTTATGGTCCAAAAAATAGACGATAATACATGTACAGCAACCTCAGCGACTTCGGTTACATTGACATCACCAAATGCATTAACCGCTAACTTGCAGCTAAAATCAGAGTTTACCTGTTTTAATACCGGTGCTACTTTAGAAGCTACGGCAAGTGAAGGTACACCAGGTTATGAGTACCAATTAGAGTTAACCGATGGAACAGAAGTAAGAACTTATAGTACATTAGCACAGTTCACAAATGTACCTGCTGGTGAATATTTAGTAAGAGTTAAAGACCAAAATGACTGTAGCACACTTTCTACAACACCTATAACGATAGCCGCACCAACTGCAGTTACTTTTGATGTAACAGGTACGGTTTGTTATGATGGTTCTAGTAATGGCTCTATAACTGCGGCAGTAACAGATGGCAATGGCAATTACACGTTTAGAATAAATAATGGATCTTGGCAAACCCCTACTCCAACAAATGCAACATCATATACCTTTAACAACTTACCAGAAGGAACGTACGATGTAGAAGTTACCGACCAATATAACTGTAATTCTACTGTAGTATCCTATACCATTGTACCAGCTATAACACTTAGTGTAACAGCTGTAAACGCTAGTCAATGTGCAGATGGCACAATAACTGCAACGGCTACT
>NZ_JBDVOT010000252.1:0-2407 GCF_039968975.1 Maribacter sp.
TAGAAGAAGGTATTGCTAATGTAGTGTTAGAAGCGATGCAACATAAAACCTTGGTGTTAAGTACCAATTGTGGTGGTATGGATGAGGTGGTTATAGATGGGAGTACAGGTTTTATGGTACCCATACGCAACGCAAAAGCAATTGCTGCTAAAATAACAGAAATAATGGCTATGCCTAAAGCAACAAAAGAAGCCATACGTACGCAGGCATTACAAACCTTAAAAGCACAGCATAGCGAACAGCAGATGGTAGATCAGATGCTAACCTTATACCATAGCTTATAATATGAATCCAAAAAAGAAAGCGACACCAAGCATTGGTATAGTGTTAAATACCGTACCTAAATACTCCGAAACTTTTTTTAGAAATAAAATAAAGGGACTGCAAGCCGCTGGTTGTCGTGTAGTGCTGTTTGTAGACTATATACATGTCGATGATGCCGATTTCGATTGTAAAGTGGTAGCAGGCAAAAATTTTAATTCAGGAAGTATAAAAAATCTATGGTATGCTTTTTTAGCTGTAGTGCAGTCTATTTTTGTACACCCCAAACGTAGTTACCGTTTGTTGAAGCAAAACAAAAAAGATGGTATTCGCCTTAAAGCAAACCTAAAAAGCGGGATACTTCATTCGTTTTTTTTTAAAGAATCGGTAGACTGGTTGCACTTTGGTTTTGGTATGCTTGCGGTGCATCGAGAAAATGTGGCGGCGGCGATGCATGCTAAAATGGCGGTAAGTTTTAGAGGTTTTGATTTGTATTTATCGCCTTTAAAACATCCAGGCTGTTATGATTTATTGTTTACCAAAGAGGTGCAATACCATGTGTTATCACAAGAAATGAAACAGGAATTACAAGGCCATCAAATTCCTGTAAACCAAATAAAAGTGATTACCCCAGCAATAGATACCCAGTTTTTTACAACAAACAAAAGGAGCAAGCCTGACAGCGTATTACAACTAACAACAGTAGCACGTTTACACTGGAAAAAAGGATTAGAATATACCTTAGAAGCTTTAGCTATTTTAAAAAAGAAAGGAATAGCCTTTCAGTACACCATTATAGGAACAGGGGAAGAACAGGAACGCCTAGTATTTGCAGCCCACCAACTAGGTATTCGAGAGCATATTACCTTTGCTGGAAAACAATCGCAATCTGAAATAAAAAAACGCTTAGAACAAACCGCTATTTATTTGCAATATAGTATTCAAGAAGGTTTTTGTAATGCGGTATTAGAAGCACAAGCCTTAGGAGTATTATGTATCGTCTCTAATGCCGAAGGATTGGCAGAAAATGTGCTAGATACAACAACCGGTTGGGTATTGCCAAAACGAAAACCAGAAGCCTTGGCAACCAAAATAGAAATGGTGCATACCTTACCGGAAGAAGAAAAACAAAAAATAAGCAAAGCAGCCATAGCTAGAGTACAACAAAACTTTGGTTTAAAGCAACAACAAGAAGCATTTGCACATTTTTATGGTGTAAATAAAGAAATTTAAGAGTTTAGTGCTTATTCTTTTGTAGCTTTTTCTTAAAGCGTAAGGTTTTTTAATACATAATATCTATTATTGTAAAACCATTAGAATTAAACATACTATCTATACCTAAATATGACACAATATGAATTTATGCGCTGGCTTACTTTTCCTATCATGCCGACGCATTTAGTAACGGTACGTAACAATATAAAAAATCTGGTAAAGCAGCATAAAAAAGAAGGGGTAACTCCTTCGGTATTAGATGTTGGTGGTCGTAAATCGCCATATACCATTAATGTACCAGCAGATGTTACCCTCTTAGATGTACCGCAAGAAGAAGGAACACGAGAGGCCTTAAACTTAGGTTTTACTAAAGATATTTTAACTACCATACAAAAGAAGCGTAGTAATATAAAAGATGTGGTTATTGAAGATATGACGACCTCTACCTTAGCAGACGCTAGTTATGATGCCGTGGTATGTATAGAAGTAATAGAGCATGTTGAAGCAGATGCTGTGTTTGTAAAGAATATTGCCAAAGTGATAAAAAAAGGAGGTTGGGCTTATTTTACAACCCCTAATGGCGATTTTATAAAAAACGAAGGCCCGCATAAAAACCCCGATCATGTAAGGCATTATACACGATTAGAATTACAGACTTTGTTAGAAAAATATTTTGATAACGTAGATGTACATTATGGGGTGAAAACGGGAAAATATCGTGTGCAAGGATTAAAAAGCTATAGCTTAAAAAGACCAATACAAACCATACAATCTATTTTTTCTAATATTATCAATAGGGCGCAATCTAAAGGGGTAGAAAATACGGCTGAAGAAACGGCGCATTTAATTGCTATAGGGTATAAATAATATATGAAGCAGAAAGTCTTTATTTTAGGATTTCAGAAAACAGGAACAACCTCTTTAGAACATG
>NZ_JBDVOT010000253.1:0-1815 GCF_039968975.1 Maribacter sp.
GCAAGGTGTTATAGGCGTTGTTCTGGATGCTTGGATGATGACACCCACTTGGGAAAGAGGTGTTTCTACCCCGCAATCTGCAAACGTAAGTCTACAACAAATCATAGACAATATAGACCATATATGTCAATTAGCGGGTAACGCCAACCATGTGGGCATTGGTTCTGATCTTGATGGCGGCTTTGGAACAGAACAAGGTCCGGCTGATGTAGATACGATTGCAGATCTACAAAAAATGACCGGATTATTGGAAGATAGAGGATACTCTAAACTAGATATTGAGAAAATTATGAACGGAAATTTCATTGACTTTCTAAGACGAAATTTAAAATAAAATAGCTCGTTCATCGAAAAAACAATATCCTATACTTATTTTAACGAAGCCTTAAGTACGCATGGCAGGGTATTTGTTATCTTTATTTCATCAATATTTAAGACTCGATGAGAAACCTTTTATTTCTTTTTATTGTATTGTTCTGCTTTTCTGCGGTAAAGGTTTCTGCTCAAACAGATCTGCCAACTTCAAAACCGCTTAAAATCGATAAGGTTAATCCTATTAATTCTAGTGGTACTCCAAATAAAGGATCTGTTCTAAATATGCCTAATTTAATTAAAGAACAGCCTAGTGTAGACATGACAGCCCCTAACCCCGTAAAAATGTTACGTGATGAAGAACTCGTTCAAGCAGGCGCAGGCATGAAAATAGACCCGCGTATTGCACCAGGTGAACGCTTAGGCGGATCAGGTCAATATTTTGCAGATCAATATCTAGGTGATGTAAAAAGTAGCGGAAAATTTATAGGTATTGTTTGTAGAGATCATGAATACGTTGATGGTGATCGTGTAAAAATATACATGAACGATATGGTTGTAGAACAGAATCTTCTATTAACAGGAGCTTTCAAAGGAATCAATGTCGACCTACAAGACGGATTTAACCGTTTAGATTTTGAAGCTCTTAATCACGGATCATCTGCACCTAATACTGCACAGGTTGATATTTATAATGACAAAGGGGAATTAATCTATTCCAATAAATGGCTTTTATCCGCAGGATCTAAGGCAACTTTAATTGTCACCAAAGAATCAATGTAGCACTACTACATTACCTTACTTGCCAAATAGCGCTGTACTTCATAAACATCAATACTCTTATTAAATTTTTTACTTACGCTAGGGACATTTTCACTAGATATCCAGATTTTTAATTCGGCATCCAAGTCAAAAGTTCCAGAAGTCTCTAAAGAAAATCTAGAGATATTTTTGTAGGGCAAAGATTTGTATTCAACTTTACTACCTGTTATTCCCTGTATATCAATAAGAATCAAACGTTTATTCGTAAACATAAAAACATCACGTAATAAAGAAAAACCCAACTCAATCTGCTCGCCATCTACCAATAATCGACCATATTTATTCAACAATTGTTCCGCGGAAACTTCACTTGCATTACCTAATATTTTATTCAATAATCCCATCGTATATTTTTTATATCAATTTATCTTTTCCCAGGCGCATATGTTTCTTCCGCTCTTTTCAAAACATCTTCGCGGTAAAAAGGAACCATTTTCCAATCTACATTCTTATATTTAATGATTTGGTCATCAAAATGTGGTGAAGACGGGTCTCCACTTTGTCCGCCAGCTAACATACTCTTAGCCTGCACCTTATCACCAAATTCTACAACTGCCACAAAACTATTACCTCTTGTACCGTATATTTTCTTTGCCCCTTCGGTAGTATAACGAGCGCCATAAGCAGCCAACGCTCCCCATCTACCAGAAGCAAACCCAATAGGGATACTAGGTTTAGCAT
>NZ_JBDVOT010000254.1:0-22315 GCF_039968975.1 Maribacter sp.
AAAACGTCTATCAGATGATTTAGAATTTAGGGCTACTCATAAAATTCTAAAAGTGTTGAAGAATATTGGCGAGATAACGGTAAGATCTTCCTTAACCGATTACACTTTTTTAGCTTCTGATAAGATATTGGTGCACCAAGCCAAGTTGCTAGAAGAGATTAATAATAACCAAGATGTTTTCTATACTTCTAGTCGTGGTGTAAACGAAATTAATATTGTAATTAGTAATGTGATGGATAAAACAGTTGAGAGACTGTTTAAAGATGAAAAGTGTACTCAAAAAGCAGAAGAGCTATCATCTATTACTGTAAAATTACCTGCGGAGAATGTTTCGGTACCTGGTATCTATTACTTTATTTTTCAAAGATTAGCTTGGGAAGGTATAGTGTTATATGAAGTTATTTCTACTACTAATGAGTTTACTATTTTAGTTAACGATGAGCAAGTAGATATGGCATTTAAAACTATTAAAGATTTAAAGTCACTTTAGTTCTCTAAAAATTCAACGACTTCTTTATCAGACTCCGGTTTTGCTAAAAATCGCTTTTCACTATCTAATATGAAATAAGTAGGTGTGCTTTGTATGCCAAAAATTTTCGCATAGTCACTTTCCCATCTGCCTAATGCTATAGCGTGATTAAAGTTTGGCAAAGTAGCAGAAACTTCTTTCCAATTAATATCATCATCTTCTAAACCTACAGCTATAATTTTTAAATTCTCGTAGCCTTCAATTTCTTTATGAAGTTGAGGTAGCTCTTTTAAACAGTGTGAGCACGTGCTACTCCAAAAAACCAAAAGATAGTTCTCTGTCGGTTCCATGGTCAAAAGCGATTGTGTTTTGCCATTTGCCTGCCAAGTAATATCTGGAGATATGGCACCTATTCTTAATCTTGATGCCATTTCTATCTCATCAACTAATTTTTGATTATTATTGGTTACGGCAAGTTTCTTTAAATGGTTATTAAAAATATAGTCTTGTACCGTTGGCATGTTGTTTACCTCGGCAATTTGCCATAATTGATACATAGTTCTTTCTTGAAAACCTATAGGAGTAAGTTTTATCTGAGCTACCGTAGTCTCTATGTTTTTGTTTACCTCAACTGCTAATTGTTCTTTGGTCGTGATATCTGTAGGTAATGCTGAGAAAACATAACTGGCAAATTTGTCTATTAAAAAATTAGAGCCTTGTAGCACGGGGTCGTTAATAGCTAAATGATCAAAATGATGTTGTTTCTTATTTTTAAGAAATGTTTCTAAATCTTCAAACTTAGCAGGAATGTAACTTCTGTTCGCCTTTATAAATTTATGAGCAATGGTTGTAACATGCTTATCTTCAAAAGAAGTCTGGATAGCATTTAACTCCTTTAGTATGCTTGTGTATTCTTTGTTAGGTTCGTTTTTGGTTTCATAAAATTCTATCAACCTATCTTGAGCTTCAATTATCTTGGAAAAATATTCTCGGTACCATTTATTTTCTATAGAATTGGTAATAGTCAAGCCATCTTTTAAATCAAAATTAAATTTCACATCTTCTTTTTTATCATAAATGACATCGATATAAAACTCATCTTGTGGTACTGCATAAACCAATCTATACATACCAGCTTGAGCTGTTGCTGGCATTTCTAATGTAAAAGCACCATCTTTTACTGCAGTATCAGCACTGTATCGTTCTCCGTTAGGAGTTAGTTCGTAGGATATCAGCCATTTAAAATCTTTAGGAGGGGAGAAGTTCCCGGCTATTGAGCCTTGTGCTTGAATATTTAACGAAAAAAATAAGAGGCAAATACTGATGAATACTTTCATATTTCTTTAAAAACAATTATCGAACCAAAATGAATAGTATACATTATAAAAAAACCTGAAATTATGAAGTATACTATAAAGTCAATAAAAGTAATATTCACGTGGCAATTGTGGGCTTAAATTTTGAAAAGCTTATGAAAATTCTTTCTGAATCTCCATATGGTCAAGGGCTTCTTTAATTTTTAGAAGTTCTTTATCATGAACAAAGCCGTCAGAAATAGCTACTTCGTCTAACACTTTGGCTACTTCTCTCTTTTTAGGTAAAGACATTAAACTTAGAATCTTAAAAGCTTTTTCCTTATTTAAGTTCCTGGCTTGACCAACAAAGAAACTATCAAAAGAAAAACGGTCCATTAGTTGGGTAAGGTAGCGCATTTCAGCAGGGTCAACTTTGCTATCCGCTAGGATAACATAGTCTACCATTTTTACTACGGCCAATTTTTCTTCTTTTGTAAAATCTATCATACTCTTACTTACTCTGTTTCTTCTCCTAACCCAATATTAATAAATGTCTCTATAATAAGATCCATTTCTTTTTTATGAATGGCACCGTCAGATATGGCCACTTCATCAAGAATCTCTGCTAGAGCTTTCTTTTGTTCATGTGGTATATTGTATAGGGTCACTAAAGCATTGTCATGATCTAATAGTTTTGCTCGCTCTAAAAATGCATCGTCAAAACCAATACCAACTTTTAGTTTGTTTAACGTTGCTAGTTCACCAGGATGAATTTCACCATCGGCCTCTATAACTTCGTAAATCATTTTAACAAAGGCTGCTTTTACAAACTCTTCAAACTCCATTTTTTAATTTTAGGAGTTGAAAGATATGAAAAACAACACGAATTTTAATAGTCTTTAACACTAGTTGTTCAAGCTTATTTTAAATGTATGATTTATACTGTTAAAATGGATATGGACCATATACAGCATCTCTAAATTCTTTATGAAGGTTAATTTGATCGTATGGAAAAAGCTGAACAAATAGTACAGCAGTCAATTTATTTACTGGATCTACCCAAAACAGGGTAGAAGCAGCACCATCCCAATAAAATTCTCCCACGACACCATTATTTTCCTCTGGAGTTTTTGGTGGTGCTACACGAACAGCGAAATCAATACCAAAACCAACCTCCCCTTTGCTTGGTAACCAAGAACGTTCTTTAATACTGTCCGCTAGTTGATTGGTTGCCATAAGTTGAACTGTTTCTGGTTTGAGGATTTGAACGTTATCTAAACTGCCTTCATGTACCAACATTTGAGCAAAACGCATGTAATTATCTAAAGTGGATGTAAGACCGGATCCACCTCTAGTTAATGGCCAATGTTCTGTATAATTACTATAGGTGACAGAATCTTGTACTAACTTACCTTCAGCTTCCCTAATATATAGCTTGGCAAATCGGTCTCTGTCTTTTTCAGGTATATAATATCTAGTTTCGTTCATTTTTAAAGGTTCAAGAACAAACTTTTGTACATAGTTAGCATACGGAATTCCAGAAATTCTTTCTACTAATAAAGCTTGGACATCTACACTTGGTCCATATTCCCATTGGGTGCCCGGTTGAAACCATAATGGTGTTTTTCCCATTTTTTCTGCCATTTGTGTCAAGGTGTTTTCTCTGTTCAGGGCATCAGCATCTTGCATTAAAGTACTTAGACCGGGTATATCAGAGCGGTTGGGAAAACCTGCAGTATGTCTGGTAATATCTCTAATACTTATTTCTCTTTGCAAAGGTTCGGTACGTACTTTATTGTTTTGATCTACTCCGGTATACACGGTCATATTCTCAAATTCCGGAATATATTTAGAGATGGGATCGTCTAATTTAAATTTTCCTTCTTCAAACAGTGTCATTAATGCTGTTCCTGTAATGGGTTTGGTCATGGAATATATTTGAACAATAGTGTTCCTTTCCATTGGTTTGTTTGCTTTAATATCGGCATAACCAAAAGCATTGTAATACACTTCTTTTTCGTTTTCAAAAATAAGTGCAGAAACACCTGCAATATTTCCAGACTTTACAAAATTTTGAAGCACACAGTCTATTCTAGCTTTTGCAGTCTTAGTGATAATTGTAGGTGCTACCGCCGTTTGTATTGTTATTTCTTCTTTTTGCACTTCTTTGCACGAAGTTGTAATTATGAGAAATAAAATACTATAAACTAGTTTTTTCATGCTGAGAAAATTGGTTGTGGTATTTAAAAATAAGGAATTAAACAGGTATATTTTTCAACTACTTTAATAACAGAAGTATTTCTTCCCAGATTTTGGCATTGACCTGCATACCTTCTATTTCAGATTTTTTTCTAGTCATTAAAGTTCTTTCACCTGGGTAGAATGTCCGGTCCCCTTTTTTCATTGAAGGTCCGTCATGTGTAAACTGAATAATTTCGTTTAACAGGTTTTGTTGTATTTCGGTATCTGAGAAAGAACTTGGGTCTATACACATGAACACTTGGGATAGTGCTGTTTCATTATTCTTAAGTCCGATTTTATAAGTACAATTCCCTGCGGAAAGTAAGGTTGCCAACATATCTAATATCATAGAAAGTGCAGATCCTTTCCAATACCCAACAGGTAAGGCGCGCCTAGAATCTATTATGTCTTTTGGGTGTTTACTAAGCTTATCGTTTTTGTCCCAACCGCCAACAAAGGGTAGCTCTTCATTTTTTAAATCCAGACTTTGCATTTTTCCGAATGAGAATTGTGAAAGTGCCATATCTAAAACAACATGACCTTCTTTTCTTGGAATACCAATTACTAAAGGGTTGTTTCCTATTCTGTTTTCCTTTCCTCCCCAAGCAGGCATGTTGGGTATGGTATTGGTAAATAGTATTGAAATACAACCTTGCTCTGCCGCGCGCCAACCATACGTTCCGCCGCGCATCCAATGATTGGTATTTTTAAGTGCTACCAAGCCCATACCATGGGTTTTGGCTAATTTAATGGCTTGATTGGTACATGTTAGTGCATTTAAGACTCCTGACCCCAAATTGCCATTCCATCTTTCCATACTACCCATAGAGGCGGTTTTAGTGGCTATAGCACTGGTCTTAATCAAACCTTTATTGATATAATCTATAAATGCAGGGACTCTATTTATACCGTGGGAGTAAATACCATCTAAGGTGCTCTCGGTATGTATTTTAGCCAGCACTGTTGCTTGTGCTTTTGTAAAAGAGTTTTTAATGAACAACGACTCCAATACAGATTTCATTTCTATGGATGAAATTTTTATTTCGCTCAAAACGGTTTATTTTAATTCAACCGTTAAGATACATAACTTGTTTAGCTTGGTAAATTATATGAATGTCTACGTAGCAAGAACGCTACTTTTAAGAAAGGACTAGGCTTTTTTAGATACCCCTATTTCTGAGAAAACATGACGTATGACATCATCTTCCTTTTCATGAATATACCCATCAGATATTGCTACCTCTTTCAGTATCTCTGCTAGTCTCACTTTTTTAGCTTCTGTCATGCCTTTAAGAATGTGTACACTCTGGTCAATATCAATTGTACGGGCTTGAATTAAAAAATTACTATCAAAATCAATAATTGGCATTAATTTACTTAACGCATTAATTTCACCACTGTGAACTTGACCATCAGCTACAATAACTGAATCTATAAGATGTACAATCGCTAATTTTTCCGGTATGTCGAATTTCATATTATGCAGTTGTTTTTTCTTTTATTTCAAATGGCTTCAATGCCAAATATGCCCTATCTACAGATCGTATATTTTCAAACACTAATAACAATCGTAGACCGTTACGGGTCTTTTTTTCTTTTATTTTACATTTTTGTGCATGTGACTGCACGTATTGTAATACTCTGGTAAATGTTGCAGTTTGATAAAATGCCGATTGTTGGTCGCTAATAAAGTAACCAATCATTTTACCCTGTTTCATTATTATTTTTTCAAGACCTATGCTATTTGCTATCCATTTAATACGAACGGAATTTAATAGATCTTGAGCTTCTTCCGGTAATTCGCCAAAACGATCAACGAGTTGTGCCTCAAACTTTTGAAGCGCTGCTTCGTCTTTTACCTGATTCAGTTCAGTATATAACGTTAGTCTTTCGGTTATATTATTAATGTAGTCGTCTGGAAAAAGTAATTCAAAGTCAGAATCTATTTGAGTTTCCTTCACATAAACCTTCTCATGTTTGCCCTCAACTTCTTCATACAGGTCTTTGAACTCATTTTCTTTTAACTCATCAATAGCTTCAGCTAGAATTTTCTGATACGTTTCAAACCCAATTTCGTTGATAAATCCGCTTTGCTCACCGCCCAAAAGATCGCCGGCTCCACGAATTTCTAAATCTTTCATGGCAATGTTAAAACCACTGCCTAGTTCTGTGAATTGCGCCAATGCTTCAATACGTTTTCTGGCATCATTGGTCATGGATTCGTAAGGCGGAGTAATAAAGTAACAAAATGCCTTTTTGTTTCCACGACCTACACGTCCTCGCATTTGGTGCAAATCACTCAAACCAAAATTGTTGGCATTATTTATAAAAATAGTGTTTGCATTGGTAACATCTAGTCCGCTTTCTATAATGGTGGTCGATACCAATACATCAAACTCACTATTCATAAAACCTAGCATTAAAGCTTCAAGCTTTTTACCGTCCATTTGTCCGTGTCCAACAGCTACTTTAGCATCTGGTACCAAACGCTGGATCATACCGGCAACTTCCTTAATATTTTCTATACGATTATGAATAAAAAATACTTGTCCGCCACGCTCAATTTCATAGCTAACGGCATCTCTTATAATTTCTTCATTGAAACGTACAACTTGACTTTCTATTGGGTACCTATTTGGTGGGGGAGTTGTAATCGTAGAAAGGTCACGAGCCGCCATTAAACTAAATTGTAGCGTTCTTGGTATTGGGGTTGCTGTTAATGTAAGCACATCAACATTTTCTTTGATAGACTTTAATTTGTCTTTTACGGCTACTCCAAATTTTTGCTCCTCATCAACAATTAAAAGTCCTAAATCCTTAAACTGAACATTTTTGTTTACCAATTGATGGGTGCCAATAATGATATCAACTTTTCCTTCTCCTAAACGCTGAATGGTTTCCTTCTTTTCTTTCGCTGTTCTAAATCTGTTCAGGTAATCTACAGTGACCGGCATATCTTTTAAACGCTCGGCAAAAGTACGATGGTGCTGAAATGCCAATATAGTGGTAGGTACTAAAACCGCAACCTGTTTGCCATTATCTACTGCTTTGAATGCGGCACGTATGGCAATTTCTGTTTTTCCAAATCCAACATCTCCACAAATTAAACGATCCATAGGTCGCTCACTCTCCATGTCTCTTTTTACATCTTCTGTAGCGGTACTTTGATCCGGAGTATCTTCATAAATAAACGAAGCCTCTAATTCATTTTGTAAATAACTATCTGGGTTGTATTGAAAACCTTTTTCAAGCCTTCTTTTTGCATAAATTTTGATCAGGTTAAAGGCAATCTTCTTAACACGAGATTTTGTCTTGTCCTTAATTTTTTTCCATGCACCTGATCCTAGTTTGTAAATTTTTGGTGGTGCGCCGTCCTTACCATTGAACTTTGATATTTTGTGTAATGAATGTATGCTTACGTATAAAATATCACGCTCGCCATACATTAATTTAATAGCTTCTTGCTTTTTGCCTTCTACATCTATTTTCTGTAAACCGCCAAATTTGCCAATACCGTGATCAATGTGGGTAACGTAATCTCCAATTTCTAATTTGTTCAGCTCCTTTAAAGTAATTGCTTGCTTTTTGGCATAGCCGTTCTTTAGATGAAACTTATGATAACGCTCAAAAATTTGATGATCGGTATAACAGATCAGTTTTTGATCATCATCTATAAACCCTTGAAAAAGCGGAGATACTATAATCTGATAATGAACTTGTTGGTTTACTTCCTCAAAAATATCATGAAAACGCTTGGCTTGCTGCTCGCTGGCACAAAATATGTAATTGGTATAGCCTTGGTCTTTGTATCCGTTTAAATTCTCAATTAATAAGTCGAACTTTTTATTAAAAGATGGTTGAGGTTTAGAATGGAACTCAACTAAGTTGGGTACATCACGCTTTGCATCTAGGGTTAATACGGTAAAGCCTGATAATTGCTGATTGAATTCTTTGCCGCCCATGAACAACTCTTCAGGTTCGGCGTGTTTTATGTCTTTTGATAATTTTGTAAAAGCTTCTCTTGCTTTTTCAAAGAAATCATCTAATCTGTCGTATAAATAGTCGGTATTTTTAGCAAAAACCAGTGTATTAGAGGCTACATAGGTTAAAAAACTCTGTCTTTTATCAATCAAAAACTTATCTGCCATGTTGGGCACAATAGTTATGGACTTCACCTTTTCTTTAGAAAGTTGTGTTTCTACATCAAAGGTTCTAATACTATCTATTTCGTCACCAAAAAACTCAATTCTGTAGGGTTCGTCATGTGAAAATGAATATACGTCTACAATACCGCCACGAACAGAAAACTCACCAGGTTCGGTAATAAAATCAACTCGTTTAAATTTATATTCAAATAAAATTTCGTTTAAAAAATCTAATGAAAGTGTATCCCCTAATTTCATTTTTAGGGTATTCTTGTCCAATTCTTTTCTAGTAACCACTTTTTCAAAAAGTGCATCTGGGTAGGTAACAATGACCGCAGGTTTCTTTCTAGAATTTATTCTGTTTAAGACCTCTGCACGTAACAGTACATTAGCATTGTCCGTTTCTTCTATTTGATAGGGTCTTCTATAACTGCCAGGGTAGAACAGCACATGGTCTTCACCTATAAGACTTTCAAGGTCATTTAAATAATAGGCGGCTTCTTCTTTATCATTGAAAATAGCCAAAAATGGGCGGTCCTCTGATTGAAAGATGCTAGAAAGTACAAAGGATAATGATGATCCTACAAGACCTTTTAATTGAATGTTTTTAGTTCCTGAATTTTCAGATTCGGCAATAGCATGCTGCAGTTTCCCTATTTGGGGAGACTGATTATACCGTTGTTGGATAGAAGAATGACTCAACAGTTTAAAATTTGTACAAATATAAGGATACCTAAGAAATGGATACCACTCATTATTATCATATATGGGTTACTTATTACCCTTAAAAAGTTGCAACTTGGGCTATAGCAGAAAAAGTGTTGTAATATGGAAGAGAATGAGTTTGATGTTTTTGTAATAGGAAGTGGTATAGCTGGGCAAACAGCGGCAAAAGCTTGTGTTAAAGCGGGATTAAAAGTTGGTATTGCCGATAATCGTGAATTTGGTGGTACATGTGCCAATAGAGGTTGTGATCCTAAAAAGATTTTGTTGGGTGCTTTGGAGGCTTATGAATTGAGTAACAACTTAAAAGGTAAAGGTATTAGCAAACCAGCTAAAATCAATTGGAAGCAATTACAGAAATACAAGCGAAATTTCACAACCAATATTCCGGTTTCTACAGAAAGGATATTGAAGGATAAGGGAATTACATTGTTTCATCAATCTCCAAAGTTTATCGATGACACTACGCTAATGGTAGAAGGTAAAAAGGTTACTGCAAAGAAAATCGTCATTGCAACGGGACAAGTTCCAAGAACTATTGCAATACCAGGAGCCAAGCACTTTAAAAATAGTGATGACTTTTTAAACCTTAAGAAATTGCCTAAGCAAATGATATTTATAGGCGGAGGATATATTGGGATGGAGTTTGCACATATGGCGGCAAGAGCTGGAGTTGAAGTTACCGTTTTAGATACAGGTAGTAGACCGTTGCATGCTTTTGACCCCGACTTGGTAAAAGAACTAAGAAAATATTCAGAATCTATTGGGATAAAATTCATTTTCAATGCGCAACCAACAAAACTGAAAAAGAAACGAAAAAAGCTCACCTTAACATATGAGGTTAATGGAAAAGAAAATAGTATTGAAGGTGGCTCCGTATTCAATACTGCAGGTCGTGTGCCTGCATTAGCAGCTTTGGACTTAGAAAAAGGTACGGTTGATTTTAGCGATAAAGGAGTTGAGACTAATAACTTTCTGCAGAGTAAAAGCAACCCTAATGTGTATGCATGTGGCGATGTTTCCGATAAAAATTTGCCGCTAACTCCGCTATCGGGTAGGCAGGGTTGTGTAGTAGCCGAGAATATTTTAAATGGCAATAAGAAGGAGTTGGAGGTGCCTGTGATTCCGTCAGTTGTATTTACATTGCCAAATTTAGCAACCGTTGGTTATACTGAAGAAGAGGCAAGAGCCAGATACAAGAATATAAATGTCAACTTTGAAATAGCGACAGATTGGTTCAATGCTAAACGAATAAATACACCTTTGTATGCCTATAAAGTTATTACGAATGCAAGAACCAATGAGATTGTAGGTGCTCATCTATTAGGACCCGATGCTGGTGAAACTATCAATATTTTTACCATGGCAATTAATAATAACATGACCGATACCGATATAAAATCTACTATATTTTCCTATCCTTCTTGGGTGAACGATATAAAAAATATGATTTAAGAGTTGTCTTTCATTCGTTCTTGAAGCTTTTTGAACGGACTGGTTTTATGATTTTTCATACCGTGAATTGCTACTGCAATAAAAAGAATAACTGACCCGGTCATTGCTGAATAGGCAATGTATATGTTAGAGCCATTATGTCTAATGAAAACAGCAATTAATGCCCATACACCTACCAAGGCGAACTCACGCATATTTCTTTTCCATATCATGAGCAAGTTGATAATAGTGGCTGCCACAATCATATTAATGGTCCAGGCTTGTTCAGATAAAATGCCCCCGTTCCAGTCTAGTTTGCATAAATATGCTGAAATATTGGCTATGGTGGCAACTGAAATCCAACCGCTATATAAACAAATAGGCCACCAAACAAAAGCAAGTACTTCTATAGGCGCATCCCAACGTTCCATATTGGTGTTCAGAATAATTTTTATCAAAGAAAGCAGTATTCCTAACATGATAATAACGGAAAGTCCCGTGTAATTGTACATAAAAGCAAATACCCAGCAACAGTTTAAAATATTGGCAAAAAAGAACCAATATCCTGTTTGTTCAATAAAATCACTTGGTTTATTACTGAAAAAAGCTCTTTTTACTTGAAAAATGCCATAAGCCAGTAAGCCTAAAAATATTGCGCCCCAAATGGCAAAAGCGTATCCTGCCGGGGTAAATAAGTTTTCATACTGGGCGCTCATTTCACCTATGGTAGTATCATTAAGTGAAAATGCTTGTGAAATATAATTGACGGCAATAACCAAAATAACCGATACCAAATTAAGAACGGATAGTTTCTTTTTCATAAGGGTAAAAGTATAGTGGTTATCTTATAAAGTTATGCTCTTTAGCAGATTAAACGAACTATTTTCGATAAGAACGCTTCTTTTTCACCTCTTTTATAGGCACAGGTAGTACGGCATCGCCTAAAAGGGCATAAATCTCACAGCCATCACAAGGTTCTAAAGTATACGTTCCGGTAAATTCACCAAAAGCGGGTATGATCATTTGATGTTCCGTTTTGTAGAAACATGATAACCGAACCGATTGTCTTCCTAATCCACTTAATTTAATGGCAGGATGTATGTGCCCCGAAAAATTGAATAAGCCGTCTCTTTCTTCAGGGTGATGTGTTAGAAGAAATGATTCTAACACTAATTCTGGAATCACTTCTATATGTAATTCTTCATATTTCAGCGGAGAAATAATATCATGATTACCACTCACTAAAATTATTTCTTGAGCGGTTTTTTGTACCCAATTTTCAAATAACAACCATTCTGTATTTAAAGCAGAATGGAACAAATCTCCTAAAAAAACAATCGTTTTAGGTGTAAAATGGTCTACAACTGTAGTTAAGGTATCAAAATTTTGTTGTACGGCTTGTTGTGGAACAGCGGCGCCATATTTTCTAAAATGAGAAACTTTACCTAAATGAACATCACTTATCAACAGCATTGATTGTTCTGCCCAATAGAGCGCTCCAGAAAAGTGCATTTCAAAAGTTTGCTTATGAAGGGTAATGGAATGCGTCATTGATGCAAAATTACTTATTTCTTCATCAACAGAGCAGCCATTTTTTTAATACGGTCTGCCAGTTTCTCGCTAGATAATTTTTCGCGACCCACACGTTCTGTAATTAACGGAAAGGAAAATGGAGTGGGCTGTGCACATGCTTTCCAAACGATATCTTGTGTAGCAATTCTTTCTAAGGATAATCGTAAACGACCTTCCTCTAGCTGGTGTTCAAAGGTTTCGGTAAATGCTTGTTGAAATAATAGATTATCTGGTTCGTAATCCCTAAAAACATCGAACAGTAATTGAGAACTACTTTGTAGATGTTTCATCTTAATTCCTTTTTTAGGATATCCGGTGAAAACCATGCCGCTTATAATGGCAACATCTCTAAATCTACGACGCGCCATTTCGGTAGCATTTAAGCTTTTCTGCAAATCATCCAACATAAAATCAGTGGTGAAAAGATCATTATCCAGCACTTGCTGAATATCTATGGGTTGGTCAGATAATAGTTCAAAACCATAATCATTAAATGCCAAAGAAAATGTAATAGGGGATAGCAAACTAATACGATACCCCAGTAAACTACCCATAGCTTCATGAACAAATCTACCTTCAAAAGGGTAAAAAAGATGATGATAGCCATCTCGGGTCTTGAAGGTTTCAATCAAGAATTCTGATGGTTTAGGTACAATGCTGTCTCGTCGTTGTCGGTCAAAAAGTAATGCCAACGCTCGTATTTCTGCTGATTGATTTTTTATTGGTTCGCCTGAACTGTATAATTCATTTCGTAATAATTCTGACATCTGGGCAGATAGGGTAAGTCGGCTTCCCATCCAACTAGAAATTTTGTTTGTTTTCTTGTTAGAATTCTTTACCTGTACCGTCATTTCCTTAATGCGGATGAATTCTAAATTTCTACCTGCAAACGTAAACACATCACCTCTATTAAGTTTAGATACAAAGAACTCTTCTATAGATCCAATATAACCGCCTTTTTGATATTTTACGGCTAAATTAACATCGCCCACAATGGTGCCTATTTGAAAACGATGTCTCATAGCCACACCTCTATTGTTTACTTTAAACTTACCATCTTCTTCCACCTCTACTTTTTTGTACTCATCATAACTTTGTAGGCTTTGGCTGCCTATGACCAAGAAGTTAAGTAGCCACTGCCACTTTTCTTCAGTTAAAGTCTGATAACAAAATGTCTGTTTAATTTCTGGATAGATTTCATTAGGATAAAATCCGTCAGAAATAGCCAATGTGGTTAAATACTGTAAGAGCACATCATAACTGTTGAGGTAGGGCATGCGGTCTTCTACGGTATTTTGCTTCACCGCTTTTTGTAATGCTGATGCTTCTATAAGTTCAATGGCGTGCGTTGGCAGAAAATAAATAACACTTTCTTTACCAGGTCTGTGACCGCTACGCCCAGCTCGTTGTAGAAAACGGGCTACACCTTTTGGACCGCCAATTTGAATTACAGTTTCTACAGGAGCAAAATCTACACCCAGATCTAAGCTTGAGGTACAAACCACTGCTTTAAGTTGCTCATTGCGGATGGCATTTTCTACCCAAACTCGTGTTTCTTTGTTAATGCTGCCATGATGCATTGCCATTTCACCGGCATATTCAGGGTGCTTTTCTAAAATTTTCTGAAACCAGATTTCGCATTGACTACGGGTATTGGTAAATAATAATGTGGTTTTACTATTGTTTATAATGGGCACCACATCTTCTAATAAATGCAGACCCAAATGCCCGCGCCAGGGGAAGGTTTCCATTTTTTTTGGAATAATACTTTTTACCGTAATCTTCTTGTTGATTTTGGCTTTTATGAGAACCGAGTTGTCAAGTGATTCTGATGCCACACCTAATAGAACATCTCGTGCCTGTTCTAAATTGCCTATGGTTGCCGATATTCCCCAGATTCGAAGTTTGGGCGATACATTTTTTAAACGAGATAAGGCAAGTTCCATTTGTACACCACGCTTAGTGCCCAATATTTCATGCCATTCATCAACTACTATAGCTGAACAGTCTTTGAAAATTTTCTCATAACCTTTTGTTGCCAATAATAGTTGTAAACTTTCTGGAGTGGTGATCAGCAAATCGGGCATTTGCTTTTTTTGTTTTGCACGCTCTTTGGTAGTGGTGTCACCTGAGCGAATGCCTACGGTCATTTGTGTACCTAAATCTAGGGTGATGCGTTCTGCAGATTGTTTTATTTCTTGTGATAATGCACGAAGTGGAGTAATCCAAATAGCTTTTAATCCTTTTTTATGTTTTGTTCTATAATCAGGATTGTTTTTAATGTAATTCAGTACTATAGGAAACCACAATGCATAGGTTTTTCCGCTTCCCGTGGGTGCATTTAACAGTCCGTTTTTACCCTGTAGAAAAGCTTTCCAAGTATCTTTTTGGAATTTAAATGGTATCCAATCTTGGTCTTGAAACCAGTTTTCCGCTATGGAGTATAATTGTTCTCGGTTCATTACGGAATTAGGTTTTTCAAATCATCCAACGTATTCGCTTCATGAATACTTTTATCCTTTCGCCAGCGTAACATTCTCGGAAAACGGGTAGCGATTCCGCTTTTATGTCGTTTCGATAAAGCAATACCTTCAAAGGCAATTTCAAACACGTGATGCGGAGTAACACTACGAACGGGACCAAATCTTTCTAGGGTATTTTTCTTTATCCAAGCATCTAATTTTCTAAACTCGGCATCTGTTAATCCTGAGTATGCTTTTGCAAATGTTACTAACTCTTTTTCTCCTTCCTCATTATCCTTCCAAAGGGCAAAGGTGTAATCTGTAAAAAGATTGCTTCGCCTTCCATGTCCCCGCATGGCATAGGTCAATACGGCATCAATAGTTAACGGGTCTACTTTCCATTTCCACCAGTCGCCTTTTTTTCGCCCAACTAAATAGGGAGAATCTTTTCTTTTTAGCATCAATCCCTCGCTGTGCATTTCACGAGAGCGTTCTCTTTCTTGTGCCAATTCATCCCAAGAAGTAAAATGCATGGTTTTAGATAGGTGTAGTGGAATAACATTTTGACTTTGCTCAGTAACCTTGCTCTTACTCTGCTCAGTTACATTTTTAAATAGTTTTTCTAAGTATTGTCTGCGCTCAATAAATGGCAACTGGCGAATATCTTTTCCTTCCCATTCTAAAATATCATAGGTTTTTAAAATAACCGGAACTTTTTTTAAAAGTTCTGCGGTAACATTTTTACGACCAATACGTGTTTGTAGGTCGTTGAAAGTGCCAATGGTACCATTAGGATATGGAAGAATTTCACCGTCTATTACCGTGCCGTTTGGAATAATACCAATGAAATTTTTGAATTCAGGATATTTATCGGTTACCAGCTCTTCGCCACGGCTCCAGACAAATAGTTCGTTATTTCTTAGAATTACTTGTGAACGTATACCGTCCCATTTATGTTCGGCAGACCATTCATTTATATCTCCTAAATCTGCTGCTTCGCCTTCTATAGCATAGGCTAAATAAAATGGATAGGGTTTAGATAGGTAATCACTTTCATTTTCCTCAAGTACCAATTGCTGAAAAGTTATGGTGTTTGGGTCCCAATTACCCATCAATTTGTATGCTAATATATCTTCATCTATTTCCGTGGCTTTTGCTAAAGCCCTGGTCATAAGTTTTTGACTTACTCCAATTCTGAATCCGCCGGTAATCAATTTTGTAAATACAAAACGTTCGTAGTAGTTGAGTACCTTCCAGTTTTCATAGAGGTATGCCTTTTTATCTTCATTAGTCTTCTTTTTCAAGGCAATCATTTCTTGTAAGAAAACCGTAAGACTTTTATCTGATGACTGATCTGCCGCAGGAATTACCAATGCTATAGTTTCGGCTAAATCACCAACAATATGATAGCTCTCTTCAAACAACCATAGCGGAATATTGGCTAATTCCGAAGCCCAAGTTCTTAATAGTGTAGTGCTCACCGGTCTTGGTGGTCTACGATGCGATAAAATTGCGATGGTCCACACTTTATCGGCATCATCAGCTTTTAAAAAATAGTCGGTCAATGCCTGTACCTTAACCGTAGTTTTATTGGTACTATCTAAAGTTTTTATCAGTAGGGCGAAATTTTTCATACAGATGCGGTCGATTTTGAAGCTAATGCAGTTTCTGTTTCTTCCTCGCCATATTGTGTGGCTTCGGTGCGGGCATCATAGCCTTGTTCTTTTAAATATTTTGAGAATATATCAGTATATCCATGGGTGCAAATTATTTTTTCGGCTCCAGTCGCTTCAATACTTTCTAAAAGTCCGGGCCAGTCGCAATGATCACTTAATACAAAACCTTTGTCTATAGCGCGTCTTTTTCGTGCACCTCTAAAAGTCATCCACCCGCTTGCAGATGCAGTTACATAAGGTACCATTTTCCTTATCCAAGTACTACCATGCGCACTTGGTGGCGCAAGAACAATGTTGCCTAACAATCGTTCTTTCTTTGTTTCTCTGGTAATCAATGTGGTTTTAGGGAAATCTACCAATGGGCGCAATACTTCTGTCATATTTTCAATAGCTCCGTGGGTGTATATTTCTCCTATATCCGTATCAAGATATTTTAATAACCGTTGTGCCTTGCCTAAACTGTACCCAAAAAGTATAGAGGTTTTACCTTCTGCTCTATTTTCTGACCACCAATTATTTATGTTTTCTAGAACCTCTGCTTGTGGTGTCCATTTAAATGCTGGTAACCCAAAAGTACATTCGGTTATGAACGTGTGGCATTTTATGGGTTCATACGGAGTAGAGATACCATCATTTTCAGTTTTATAGTCACCTGTAAATACCCAAACTTCACCTTTATGCTCTACACGTATTTGTGATGAGCCAATAATATGACCGGCAGGGTGAAGGCTAAATGTTACATTATTGATGACGAATGTTTCTCCCCATTCTTTACCCGTAACATTGATTTCTCCTAATCGATGAAGAATTATGGGCACGTTTCTATGGTGGGTAATATATTTTTTATGTCCGTATCTACTATGGTCAGCGTGACCATGTGATATTATAGCATGGTCAACAGGTTTCCATGGGTCAAGATATACTTGAGCCTTTTCGCAATAGATACCATTGCTTGTAAATTGTAATAGAGGAGATTTCATAGCGACAACAAGTTACAAATTTAGGATGCAAACAAAGTTGATGACAATCGAAACTATGACCTCTAAAAAAATTATATTTGCTCAATAATTAAAAAATAAGATATGTCTTTTGCAGATTTATATAGTAGCGGTGAGCACAGAAGAAACTTAGCTCATTTTGCAGCTTTAGCAACTTTGGCCTCTATAAACGGGGAAATAAGTATTGAGGAAAAAATGTTATTGGATCGTTTTGCTAAAAAATTGGACATTACAGAATCTGAATATTTAGAAGTTTTAAAAAAGGAGAATAAATATCCTATAGATTCTACTCCTAGTGCTGAGAAAAGATTAGAGCGTTTGTATGATTTGTTTAGAATTGTATACTCTGATCATAAATTAGACGAAGAGGAAAGAATTTTAATTAAGAAGTATGCTATTGGTCTTGGCTTTACAGGAGAAAAAGCAGATGCCATTATTGAACGTTCTGTAGCTATTTTTGGAGGAAAAATAGATTTTGATGATTATCTGTACCTAGTTAAGCATTAAGTTTTAGAAAGTATAAAATAAAAAAGGGAGCTTTTAGCTCCCTTTTTTATTAATGATATTTATTCAAAAATTCCTGTAGTTTTTCTACCATATTTCTGCTTCCACAGAAAAAGGGAACCCGCTGATGTAATTCTGTTGGCTCAATATCCATGATTCTATTTTTACCACCAATAGCCAATCCATTTGCTTGCTCGGCTAAAAATGCCATAGGGTTACATTCGTAAAGCAATCTAAGCTTACCACTTTGACTAACACTACTCTTTGGGTACATGTAAATACCACCTTTAATCATGTTTCTATGAAAATCAGATACTAAAGAACCTATGTACCTAGAAGTATAAGGTCTGTCATCCTCTTCCATTTGGCAATACTTGATGTAATCTTTTACGCCTTGGTGAAAATGTACGTAGTTACCCTCGTTTACAGAATAGATTCTACCATTTTCTGGAAATTTCATATTTGGGTGAGATAGATAAAAAGTACCTAATGCCGGGTTTAATGTAAAGCCGTTTACACCGTCACCAGTAGTATACACTAACATGGTAGATGTACCGTAAACTACATAACCTGCAGCAACTTGTTTGTGACCTGGTTGAAGAAAATCTTCCATAGTCACAGGTGTACCTACTGGAGTTACACGTCTGTAAATAGAAAAAATAGTTCCTACCGATACGTTTACATCAATATTAGAAGAACCATCTAATGGGTCAATAAGTACTACATATTTGTTTTGATGATTTTCATCGTTACTATTGATACTGATGAAGCTATCTTCTTCTTCAGAAGCAATACCGCAAACAATTTCTCTGTTTTTTAAAGTTTGAATGAATTTATCGTTCGCAAATAAGTCAAGTTTTTGCTGGTCTTCACCTTGTATGTTGGTTTCTCCAACTCCGCCTAAAATATCGATTAATCCTGCTTTGCTTACCTCGTGGTTAACCACTTTTGCGGCTAATCTGATCGCATTGATAAGTTTTGATAATTCACCTGAAGAGTATTGAAAAGAATCTTGATTTTCAATAATAAACTCTCCTAGTGTCTGATTTCTTTTTGGAGACATTTTTTAGTTTATGGTTTATACAAATATCGTGTATTTTGTTAAACGTTTCATTTTCGTTTTAATTACATTATGTAAATTTATAACTTCGTGTTTTATTTGTAACAATTATGGAATATACAATTAGAGTTGCCCAAAAAGATGACATGAAGCAGGTGCTTCAATTAATTCAGGAATTAGCCACTTTTGAGAAAGAAGATGATGCGGTAGAAGTTAGTGTGCAAAATTTAGAAGAAGATGGGTTTGGTAAACAGAAGTTGTTTCATTGTTTTGTTGCGGAAAAGAATGATAAAATCGTAGGTATGGCATTGGTATATCCGAGATATTCTACTTGGAAAGGTCCTGTTATACATCTAGAAGATTTAATTGTTACCGAAGAAATGAGAGGTACTGGTTTGGGTACCGCACTTTTAGATGAGGTGGTAAAATATGGTGATGAGTTGGGAGTGAAGAGAATTAGCTGGGAAGTTATAGATTGGAACGAACCTGCCATAGGTTTCTATGAAAGTAAAGGTGCTAATGTTATGAGAGATTGGGACGTGGTTCAATTAGATGAAACCGGAATAAAAAAGTACTTAAGCGCTTTAGCTTAATTAAAAAGAACAAAAAATTAGATACATATTGAGTATGAGGGTTTTTAAATTTGGAGGAGCATCTGTTAAAGATGCAGATGCTGTTAAAAATGTAGTGAAAGTTTTACAAGAAGTAGGGTATGAGAATACGCTATTGGTAGTATCGGCAATGGGTAAGACCACCAATGCTATGGAAGATATTATAAATGCATATTTTGATGATAAACAAGAAATACCTTCTAAGGTGGCAGAGTTGGTAGACTACCATCATGCTATAGTTTCAGATTTATTCCCCAATGCACAGCATGCCATTTATAAAGAGATAAAAATTCTTATTGATGAAATAAACGGGTTTTTAGTTTGGAACAAATCTCCCAACTATAACTTCGTATATGATCAAATAGTGGGTTATGGAGAATTACTATCTACTACGATTATTAGTGCATACTTTAAAGAAGTTGGTATAACAAACAACTGGTTAGATGTACGAAACTTCATTAAAACAGATAGTAATTATAGAGATACTACGGTAGATTGGGAGCGTACACAAGAGAACGTCACTAAAATTGATCAAAAAGTATTGAACATTACTCAAGGTTTCTTGGGCAGTGACGATAATAATTTTACGACCACTTTAGGACGTGAGGGATCTGATTATTCTGCAGCTATACTGGCTTATTGTTTAAATGCAGATTCTGTAACTATTTGGAAAGATGTACCCGGTGTTTTAAATGCCGATCCTAGGTATTTTGAAGAAACGCAGTTGCTTAATAATATATCTTATAGAGAAGCTATTGAATTGGCATTTTATGGTGCATCTGTAATTCACCCAAAAACATTACAACCTCTACAACGTAAAGAGATACCCCTTCATGTAAAATCTTTTGTAAATCCTAAAGGTAAAGGCACAACGGTAGGTAAGGGTGTGGGTATAGAGCCAAAAGTTCCGTGCTTCATAGTTAAAAAGAATCAGGTATTAATGAAGTTGTCTTCGTTAGATTTTTCTTTTATTGTGGAAGATAGTATCAGTGAACTCTTTAAATTGTTTCATCAACACAAAATAAAGGTAGATTTAATACAGAATTCTGCCATTAGTTTCTCTGTTTGTATCGACAACAAGTTTGGGGGCTTAGAAAAACTTTTACAACAATTAAAAAGTAAGTTTAAAGTGGCTCATCATGAGAATGTATCATTATACACCATTAGACATTTTAATACTAAAGCGCTAGAATCTTTACAGAATGGGCACGAGTTGCTTTTAGAACAACGTGGTAAAGAAACTGTTCAGCTTGTAGTGAAGTAATTTCAACGATACTTCAGTAATTTATAATAGGTACCTTCAGGGGCTATTTTCCTATATTTACAGTCTAATCGATGATGATTTATGGGTTTAGTTACCTCAAAGGAAATTGCCAAGGCTATCAACCTCTCTAAATACGGAGTGTTCGGTACTTTTGTTGGTTGGGTACTAATGAAAGTCACCAGAATATCAGCTATTAATAGATTCTATGATTCCATTGCTCATTTAGAAGGGGAAGACTACGCCAATGCTATTCTTGAGCATTTTGAGATTGATTACGAAATACCTGAAGATGATTTTAGGCGGTTGCCAAAAGAAGGGTCGTATGTAACGATCAGTAACCATCCATTAGGGGCTATAGATGGCATATTGTTGTTTAAATTAATGGTAAAGCAACGCCCTGATTATAAGATAATGGCAAATTTTCTCTTAGAGAGAATGGAACCTTTAAAACCTTATATACTACCAGTAAACCCTTTTAGTGACCATAAAGAGGCAAGAAGCAATTTAGCCGGTTTCAAAAAAACTTTAGAACATTTAAGAAATGGTCATGTGCTAGGTGTGTTTCCTGCAGGTGAAGTTTCTACATATAAAGATGGTAAGCTTATTGTTGACAAACCGTGGGAAGAGGCAGCTATAAAATTAATTAGAAAAGCAGAAGTTCCTGTAGTACCTATTTATTTTCATGCCAAGAATAGCTCATTGTTTTATAGGATTTCAAAACTGGGAGATTCTTTAAGAACTGCAATGATTCCTTCACAGGTGTTTTCTCAACGGAATCGACCTATAAAAGTGAGAATAGGGCAACCAATTTCTGTAAATTCCCAAAAAGAAATCGAAAGTTTAGAGGAATATACAGACCTATTGCGCCGTAAAACCTATATGCTGTCTAATGCATATGAAAAGGAACGTTTAATTGATCAGCTACCTACATCGCTTAAAATTCCTAAGCAGCCTAAAAAAATTGCCGATGCTGTCCGTAAAGAGGTCATGGAGGGTGAAATAGAAAAGCTTAGGGAAAAAGATTGCCGTTTACTTCAAAGTAAGAATTATGAGGTTTTTTTAGCGAAAGAAAAAGACATGCCATTTATCTTAAAAGAAATAGGCAGACAACGTGAAGTAACTTTTAGGGCGATAGGAGAAGGAACCAATAAAGCCATTGATTTAGATAGCTTTGATAGTTATTATCACCATCTTTTTCTTTGGGACAATCAAGCAAAATGTATTGTTGGTGCCTATAGGATGGGTATGGGTTCAGAGATTTTTCCTGAACACGGTATCAACGGTTTTTATGTGCAAGATCTTTTTAGGGTAGAGCCAGAATTGTATGGTATGATGCAACATTCTATAGAAATGGGCCGTGCCTATATAACCAAAGAGTACCAGCAAAAACCAATGCCTTTATTTTTACTTTGGAAAGGTATTGTGCATACTACATTGAGGTTTCCGGAGCATAAGTATTTAATAGGCGGCGTAAGTATCAGTAATCAATTTTCTAACTTCTCTAAATCATTGATGATCGAGTTTATGAAGTCTAACTATTGGGATCCTTATGTGGCGCAGTATATTAGACCGAAAAAGGAATTTAAGGTGAAACTGAATGACGCGGATAAGGAGTTTGTTTTTGATGAAACGCAAGCCGATTTAAATAAATTTGATCGTTTAATAGATGAGGTAGAACCAGGTAGTCTTCGTTTACCGGTTTTGATTAAGAAGTATATTAAGCAGAATGCAAAAGTGGTTGCTTTTAACGTGGATCCCTTATTCAATAATTCGGTAGACGGATTAATGTATATTAAGATATCAGATTTACCCGAGAGCACTGTAAAACCTGTAATGGAAGAATTTCAGGCAGAATTGGAAC
>NZ_JBDVOT010000255.1:0-17582 GCF_039968975.1 Maribacter sp.
GGATCTACCCAAACATCACCTTCGGGCGCCTTAGGGTTAGCAGGTGTGGTACCTTGAAAACTTAAAACGTAACTAGCTACCTGAGCAATTTCTGCAGGTTTTAAGTTCTGTTTCCAAGCGATCATACCCTTACCGTCACGACCACCTTCAGAAATGGTATGGAAAACGTTTTTAATACCACCACCAAGAATCCAGTTTTGATCTGTTAGGTTTGGTCCAATACCACCGCCACCATCCGCCATATGGCAGGCAACACAGTTACTTTCAAAAATGCCTTTACCGGCACTTATATCAGATGCATCAGTTAATAATTCTACCGTATTGGCATCAACAAGACCTTTTGCGGTCTTTTTATATGCTTCAATTTCTAATTGTGCTGCAGCAACTTCTTGTTCGTATTCCAGTTTTTGATTGTAATCATTAAAGACATGAAAACGAAGCAGGTAAACTATTCCAAATACAATAGAAGCATAAAATAGATACACCCACCAAGGTGGTAAGTTGTTATCCAACTCGCGAATACCGTCATAGTTATGGTCAAGAATAATTTCACCTTCAGACTCTATAGGTTTACTGCCCAACATTTTGTTGTACATTTTTTTACCCCAAGTCCATTCCCACTTTTCTTCTTTAGCTTCTAAATAGCGCAGTTTAGCTTCTTCATCTAGCGTATTGTATAAAACATTCTCAATAGCTTGCACTATAAAGGCAATTGCTATTAAAAGCAATAGTATTAGTGCCATAAAGCCAAACATCATTGTAGGGTATGCCAGAAAAGCTGGTTTGTCACCGCTATCAATGTAAACTTCCATAAGTACTACGATCAGGAAAAAGGCCACTGTTATTCTTAACCACCAGGCTGTATTGTTTTTCATAATTGGTTGTTTTGTTGGTTATCTTCTTCTAAAGGCATTTCACTAACTTCTTTAATGTATGATTTTGAGGCTGTAATTACCCACCAAAATAATAGTGTAAAAAACACAAAGAAGATTAGTAATGATATCATGGGATAGGTTGCTACGCCATCTATAGTTTCCATGTAACCTTTTACAAATTTGAACATGATTTTTTTGTTTTAGTTATCAGATAATAATTCGCCAGTTTCCTTAATCTTAATATCGGTACCTAAACGTTGTAGGTATGCTATTAAGGATACAATTTCACGGTCTCTCATTTCTATGAATTCCTCTCCATTTTCAGCGGCATACTTTTTGTCTGCCTCATAAGATTTTGCAAAATCCGGGTCACTATATAAGTTTTTCTCAATTTTCTCTGCCTGAGCATCCATTGAAGCTTGGGCATTTGCAATATCTTCTTCTGTGTAAGGAACACCCAAAGTGACCATGGCTTCCATTTTAGCTTCTATATCACTTCTATCATGTTCATCGCGAACAAGCCAAGAGTATGACGGCATTATAGAACCAGAAGAAGTACTTTGTGGATCATACATATGGTTTAAGTGCCAGTTGTCAGAGTATTTGCCACCTACACGTAACAAATCTGGACCGGTACGTTTACTACCCCATAGGAATGGGTGATCGTATACAAACTCACCAGCTTTGGCATATTCACCATAACGTTCAACCTCACTTCTAAACGGACGAACCATTTGCGAGTGACAGCTAACACAACCTTCACGAATATAAAGATCACGACCTTCTAATTCTAAAGGCGTATATGGTTTAACGCTGGTAATGGTTGGTATGTTAGATTTCACCAAAATGGTAGGTACAATTTGTATAATACCACCAATCAAGATGGCCACTGTAGCTAAAATGGTCAATTGAATAGGCTTACGCTCTAACCAAGTATGGAAAGTTTCTCCAGCGGTTCTACGTTTAGATACCGTAGTAAGTGCAGCAGCTTCTGCCAATTCATCTTCTATAACGCTACCAGCTTTTATAGTACGAACTACGTTATAAATCATAACACATGCACCAACAATATAAAGGCTACCACCAATGGCACGCATCCAGTACATAGGCATAATCTCATTTACGGTTTCTAAAAAGTTACCGTAAACCAACGTACCATCTGGGTTAAAGTCTTTCCACATTAATGCTTGAGTAAACCCAGCAACATACATAGGTAAGGTATATAGAATGATACCTAAGGTACCGATCCAGAAGTGGAAGTTTGCTAGCCCAATAGAGAACAACTTATTTTTGGTCATTTTTGGTACCAAATAGTAAATCATACCAAAGGTCAAGAATCCGTTCCATGCTAAGGCACCTACGTGTACGTGAGCAATAATCCAATCACTAAAGTGGGCAATTGCGTTTACGTTTTTAAGAGAAAGCATTGGACCTTCAAAAGTTGCCATACCATAACCGGTAATGGCGACTACCATAAATTTTAAAACAGGATCTGTACGTACCTTATCCCAAGCACCACGCAAGGTTAATAGTCCGTTGATCATACCACCCCATGACGGCGCCAATAGCATAATAGAGAAAGCTACCCCTAAATTCTGAGCCCAATCAGGCAAAGCAGAATAAAGAAGGTGGTGTGGACCTGCCCAGATATAAATAAATATCAATGACCAGAAGTGTACAATAGACAGTCTGTATGAATATACCGGTCTGTTTGCCGCTTTAGGGACAAAGTAATACATAAGCCCTAAAAATGGAGTAGTCAAGAAAAATGCAACCGCATTATGACCGTACCACCATTGTACCAATGCATCTTGTACACCTGCATAAACAGAGTAACTTTTAAATGCGGTAACAGGCAGTTCTAAACTATTGAAAATATGAAGTACTGCAACGGTAACAAAGGTTGCCAAATAGAACCAGATAGCCACATATAGGTGACGCTGTCTTCTTTTGATCATGGTACCTATAAGGTTGACACCAAAGGCTACCCAAACAACCGCAATGGCTAAATCTATAGGCCATTCAAGTTCGGCATATTCTTTAGAGCTTGTATACCCTAATGGTAATGTAATTGCGGCTGCAACGATAATCAATTGCCAACCCCAAAAATTGAATTTACTTAGAAAATCACTGTACATACGCGCCTTTAAAAGACGTTGTGTAGAGTAATAGACACCTGCATATATAGCGTTACCTACAAATGCAAAAATTACCGCGTTGGTGTGCAACGGGCGTAAGCGACCAAAACTTAACCATGATATACCATCGGTTACGTTAGGGAACATGAACATGAAGGCTAACAATAAGCCTACGGACATACCCACAATACCCCAGAACATGGTTGCATAAAGGAAATTTTTCACGATTTTGTTATCGTAATAAAACTGCTGTACTTCCATAATTATACTTGTTTATTTAGTTGGATTTTCTCTTGTTTAAAATCTTTAGTGTTGGTCTCTTTTGGTTTGACCAGTTCATCTTCAAAAAGCATACGTACAGATGGGGTGTAAGCATCATCGTATTGTCCTTGCCTGACCGATACGATAAAAGCGACAAAAAAGATAATTGCCACAACTAGACTAATTGCTAGTAAAACATAAATTACACTCATACCTACCTGAATTATTCCGTAAAAGTAAGAGTGAAGCAAACCTTAGAAAATGACAATTGTCATACTTTAAAAATTTTCTTAAAATATTTAAAATGACTGATAAGTTTAGTGTTGTTTTATAGTTTTTAAGTAGCTGAAAATCAACAAATAAAATTGATTTGTAAATGACGTGTTTCTGTGGATTAAATTATTTTAATACGGCTACAGAAAGAAAAAATGAATACTAGATTTACCACCTTAAATTACTAAGATTGGTACAAAATGAATTTTGATAATAATTCTTTGATTATGGAAGTTTTCTACCAATGAAGTTGGTCATAACCGTAGTAAAAATGACAATGCTAATAGAGCTCAAAGGCATAAGAATTGCCGCTATTACGGGTTCTAATTGACCTGTAATGGCAAAATATAGACCCACGCAATTGTAGAGTAATGATAATATAAAACTCATTTTAATAATTCGCATTGCTTTTTTAGATGCCAGTATATAAGAGTATAGCTGTTGAAATTTAGAAGCATCTAGGATAGCGTCGCAGGCAGGGGAGAAGACATTGATGTTTTCAGAAATGGCAATGCCTACGTTACTTTGCGCAAGCGCCCCGGCATCATTTAATCCGTCACCTACCATTAAGACTTTTTTGCCTTGGTCTTGTAAAGATTTTATGAACTCTAGTTTTGTTTTTGGTTTTTGATTAAAGTACAACGGAGTCAATTTTGGCAGCAGAGCTTCTAGTCGTTCCTTTTCGCCTTCATTATCACCAGATAGTATTGCCAGGTTTAAAGTTGCAGACATGTTTTTAAATACAGATGAAACTCCATCACGATATTGATTTTGAAAAACATATCTTCCTTTATAAGCGTCGTTAGAGCTGATGTAAATAGAAGTATCCAATAGATTTTCTGAGTTGCCCTTACCTACAAAATTGGCAGAGCCGATCTTCATGTTTATATCATCTTTTGAGCTTTCAAGCCCTTTGCCTACATGTTCTTCATATTCATCTAAGGTTATGATATTCTGCTCTTTAAGTAGGTCATATAAAGATCTGCTTAAAGGGTGATTAGAAGCTCTTATGGTGTTCTTTAAAATAGATTCTTCTTCTGGGGATAATGGCATACCTTCATAATGAGCCGTACTTTTTTGAGAAGTGGTAATTGTTCCTGTTTTATCAAATATGGCGGTGTCTATTTTTGCCAAACGTTCAATAGTTTGGGTGTCTTTAATATAGAATTTCTTTTTACCGAAAATACGCAGCATATTGCCTAAGGTAAACGGTGATGCCAGTGCTATGGCACATGGGCAAGCAATAATCAATACTGCAGTAAAAACGTTCATGGCTTTAGACGGGTCATAGTATAACCAAAAAGCAGTAGCAATAAAAGCAATTAAAAGTACGGCAATGGTAAAACGTTTACCAATACTATCGGTAAGGTTTTGAAAAGCAGTTACTTTATCTGTTTTGAAAACGGCATTGCCCCATAATTGGGTCAAGTAACTTTGTGATACGGATTTTAAGGCAATCATTTCAATAACACCGTTCAACTGCTTTCCGCCGGCAAATACTTGTTCTCCAATTTCTTTGGCCACAGGTTCAGATTCCCCTGAAACAAAGCTATAATCTATTTGTGCATTACCGTATACCAAAGTACCGTCAACAGGAATCATCTCTTCGTTTCTGATCAAAATTCTATCACCCTTTTCAATTTCTTGAACAGGTACCGTTTCTTCTTTACCTTTTAAATTTAATCTGGTGATAGCAATAGGGAAATACGATTTGTAATCGCGCTCAAATGATAAAAAGCTATAAGTTCTTTGTTGAAAGAACTTACCTAGTAATAGAAAGAATACGAGTCCGGTGAGGGAATCAAAAAAACCACTGCCCAAATTAAAAGCGATATCATAGGTACTTCTTAGAAATAATACTAAAATACCGAGTGCAATGGGCACATCAATATTTAAAAGCTTTGCTCGTAACCCTTTGTATGCAGACACAAAATAATCCCACCCTGCATAGAACACAACGGGTAAAGAAAAGATGAACATCATCCACCTAAATAAATCTTGATATTTATTCAACCAATACTCACCGCCAGAAGCGGCACTAGACCCTAGGTCAAAATAGTCAGGAAAAGATAGAAACATGACGTTACCAAAGGCAAAGCCAGCAACACCAAGTTTATATATTAAGCTTCTGTCAGATACCTTCTTTTTACCTTCAAAATCTTCTAGTGAGATGTAAGGTTCATACCCAATTTTTGCTAAAAGCAAGACCAAGGTCTTTAAGCTGAAATCTTCATTTTTGTAAGTTACCCTAATCGTTTTCTTAGGGAAATCTACCTGAGAGTTGGTTACGTGCTTGTTCAGTTTATTCAGGTTCTCTAAAATCCAAATACATGAACTGCAGTGAATGGTAGGTATATATAAGTTGATGATTTGAATGTTACCATCATTAAACTCTGTCAGTTTCGCTATAATTTCTTCATTATCTAGAAAATCATATTTTCCTTCAATAGCATTAGGTGTAGAGCCTGCGGCTTCTTGTAGTTCATAATAATGAGCTAGATCGTTTGTAGAGAATATTTCATAGACGGTTTTACAACCGGTACAACAAAATGATTTTTCGTCATATGTTATAAGTTGTCTATCACAAGGATCACCGCAATGAAAACATGTATCTGCTTGCATAATTATTAACTAATATATTGCAAAGGTGAAAATGAAACACTTTCTAAAACATGATAATTGTCACTTATTACAATTATAGGCTTATGTAATTTTGCACCATATTTAAAAATGTAACCATGGAAAATAGATGTGAAAATTGTATCATAAGACAGTTTAATTCTCTCCGTGCGTTAAACAAGGACGAATTAAAAAAAGTATCTGACTCTAAGATATCTAAGAAGATTAAAAAGGGAGAACCTTTATTTATAGAAGGGCAGAAGTTAGATGGCGTATTTTGTGTTAGAGATGGTGTTTCTAAGTTGTCTAAATTAAGCAGTAATGGTAAAGAGCAAATTGTAAAGCTTACCAATAGAGGAGAAATAATGGGGCAACGATCGGTAATTGCCGAGGATTTCACCAATTTAAGTGCTACGGCCATTAATGATATGGAGGTTTGTTTTATACCAAAAGAAGTCATATCAAATACGCTGAATACCAATCCTAATTTTTCTTTAGAAGTGTTACGGCACCTGGCCCATGATTTAAAAGAGGCAGATGATGTTATCGTTAATATGTCGCAGAAAACGGTAAGACAGCGCTTGGCAGAAGCCTTTATCTATTTAAAGAAGAACTACGGAGAAGATGAGAACGGTTTTTTGTCATTAACCCTAAGTAGAGATGATTATGCAAATATAGTAGGTGCTGCTACGGAGTCTTTAATTCGTATGATTTCAGATTTTAAGAAAAAAGGATATATAAAAACAGAAGGTAAAAAGATAGGAGTTTTAGAAGAGGATACCCTACAAGAACTTGCCGATGGTTTTTAAATAATTATCGAAGTTGATAAATGTCATAGTTTCAATTCATTGGTGAAACTATTTTTATCATCAAATGATGAGCCTCATTTATGAAAAAAATTTTAATACCAACCGATTTCTCGTTAGCAGCATGGAACGCCACAACGTACGCCCTGCAATTGTTTGCAGAAACTGAATGCGTATTTTACTTCTTAAATGCCTACACGCCAGAGATGCACAGTAATCGCTTAATGGCAGGTAGGGCTTCAGATACGGCAAAAGGTTGTTCCGCTCAATCTGCTTCAGAAAAAGGATTACGAAAAACGATACATCGGATAAAAAAGGAATACAGAAATCCGCTACATAAGTATAGTTCTATTTCTACATTTTCAATGTTGGTAGATGAAGTAGAAGAAGTAGTCCAAGAAAATGATATAGATTTTATAATGATGAGTGCTAGCGGTGGTGCTGATGACGAATCTATATTTTTGGGAAGAAATACCGTAAAAATTTTGAATCATGCGTATCAATGTCCCGTAATGGTGATTCCGCCAAGGGTCCATTTTGAAAGTCTACAATCCATTTCAGTCATATCAGAATTCAATCATTTACTTAATGGTAATGAATTGAATCCTGTAGTAGAATTGGCGCGGTATTTTAATAGCACTGTACAAATTGCAAGCATACAAAGTACAACTGCTCAAGTAACAGAATTACAGCAGTTGAATCATGAAATATTTACTAAAAAGTTAGTAGGTATTTATCATAATTTCTACAAATTAGAAGCCGAAAGTTCCTTAACAACTACTTTAAAAAGCTATGTGGATCAGACTAATTGCCAATTACTTGTTATATCTAATGATGCAAATGGTTATTTAAGAAATTTATGCCATGATTATATCGTTGGCAGATCTACATTTTGCTGTCATGTACCTTTATTAGCATTGTCACTTGTTGAGCATAATATCAGTATAAGCCGTTAATATCTTTTTCGTTTACGTTGTTTTAACGCATATATCACAAAATATTTAATATTACTTTGGGCTTAGGGTAATGCTATCTATTAATTCTAAATATCTTTAGCATCAGATAAACTATAATCAATACATAAGGTGAGCGCGGTAAACGAAAAAAAAGTAGCAGCATTAGAAGCGGTAAAATATGTAAAATCTGGTATGACGGTTGGTCTAGGTACTGGATCTACCGCATTTTTTATGATAGAGGCAATTGGTGAAATGGTGAAAAGCGGAATGCAGATTAAAGCCGTTGCAACTTCTAATGAAACAGAAAAACTAGCTACAAAGCTAGGTATAGATGTCATAACCCTTGCAGAAGCTAAAAGGTTAGATGTTACTATTGATGGTGCAGATGAAGTAGATGAAGACTTTCAGCTGATCAAAGGCGGTGGTGGAGCATTGCTACGTGAAAAAATCGTTGCGCATAATTCAGACTTAAATATTATTATCGCAGATTCATCAAAGAGTGTTTCTAAGTTAGGGAAATTTAAATTGCCTATTGAAACAATACCTTTTGCTACAAGTTTAATTATCAAGGAATTGGAAGCAATGAATCTGAGACCCGTACAGCGTATGAACGGTGATGCCGACTATAAGACCGATGAGAATAACGACATTGTTGATATTGATATTTGGGATACTAATATCACTTTGACCGATTTAGAGCAGCAATTAAAAACCATACCCGGTATAGTTGAAACCGGATTATTCTTGACCACAACCAATTTGGTCATAATTGGTAAAGGTGAAGAAGCCATTGTGAAAAAGAGGTAGAGCCCTTTTGTTAGTATAGTTTAGACAGGACAAATTCATAAAATAGCGTCTAAACATAATTCGAAAACCCTTTGGCAAACATAAATCTTATAAACTGGTAGCGTATGAGTGCTTATCACTTGAATTCTATAGAATTATGTTGGTCAAAATATTTTAATTAGCGCCCATTATAAAGTATCTTTGGGGGAGAATTTTAGTAGCGAGTAAAATAAACACGAACCTGAAAAATAATCTAATAATATAATGAACAAGGAACTAGATCAATTAGCAGCCGACAATATAAGGGCATTAGCTGTAGCGATGGTAGAAAAGGCAAATTCTGGACACCCAGGTGGGCCAATGGGAGGCGCAGACTACATGCACATTTTATATTCTGAATTTTTCAACTACGATCCTTCTGATATGAAGTGGCCGTTTCGTGATCGTTTTTTCATGGATGCAGGGCACTTATCTACATTAATGTACGCTCAATACTATTTATTGGGTAATTACTCTAAAGACGATGTATCTAATTTTAGACAATGGGGATCGGTAACACCGGGTCACCCAGAAGTTGATGTTGCAAGAGGTATTGAAAATACATCAGGTCCATTAGGTCAAGGTCATACTATGGGTGTAGGTGCTGCAGTAGCGGCTAATTTCTTGAAAGCACGTTTTGGAGATTGGATGAACCATAAAATCTATGGTTTTATTTCTGATGGTGGTGTACAAGAAGAAATCTCTCAAGGTGCAGGTAGAATTGCAGGTCATTTAGGCTTAAGCAACTTTATCATGTTCTATGATTCTAACGATGTTCAGTTATCCTCAAAAACAGATGAGGTAACTTCAGAAGATACTGCTAAGAAATATGAAGCTTGGGGATGGAAGGTAGTAACTATAGATGGTCATGATCACGATCAAATAAGAAAAGCGTTGACAGATGCCAATGCAGAAACAGAAAAACCAACATTGATAATCGGTCAAACGATTATGGGTAAAGGTTGTGTAACTGCAGACGGTACACCATACGAAGGTTATACAGAACTACACGGTAAGCCAATTGGTAATACAGGTGCGGATTATGAAAAGACCTTGGTAAATTTAGGTGCAGACGTAGCCAATCCTTTTGATATCTATTCAAAAGTAGAAGAGTATTACGAAGGCATTATTAATAAAAAGAAAGATGAAGCACAGGCTAAGAAAAAAGAGATAGATGCATGGCGTTCAGAGAATGCCGAGCTATCTGCTAAATTAGACGGTTTCTTAGAAGGTAAATTACCAGACTTGGATTTCAGTTCGGTAGCTCAAAAAGAAGGTCAGGCAACACGTGCCGCTTCATCTAACGTTTTGGCATACTTGGCACAGAATGTAGAGAATATGATTGTTTCTTCTGCAGATTTATCTAACAGTGATAAAACGGACGGGTTCTTAAAGAAAACCAGCGTGTTACAAAAAGGAGATTTCTCTGGAGCTTTCTTACAGGCAGGAGTAGCGGAATTGACTATGGCGACTATGGCAAACGGTATTGCGCTTCACGGCGGAGTAATGGCAGTAGTGGCAACATTCTTTGTGTTCTCTGATTATATGAAACCAGCTATACGTTTAAGCTGTATTCAAGAATTACCGGTAAAGTTTGTTTGGACTCATGATGCCTTTAGAGTAGGAGAGGACGGACCAACACACCAGCCAATTGAGCAAGAAGCTCAAATACGTTTGTTAGAGAAATTAAAGAACCATAGCCACGAGCAAAGTTTTGTAGCATTGCGTCCTGCAGATTCACAAGAAACAAATGTAGCTTGGAAAATGGCCATGGAAAACCAAAAAACTCCTACCGGACTTATTTTATCTCGTCAAGGGATAAAAGATCTTCCTGCAAAGAGTGGTGACCGTTATGAAGAAGCATTAGGAGCTGAAAAGGGAGGTTACTTGGTACAAGAAGTAGCAGATCCAGATATAATTTTAATTGCGAATGGTTCTGAAGTGGCAACATTGGTAGCTGCAACAAAATTATTGGAAGAAAAAGATGGGTTAAAAGTGAATATCGCTTCTATTCCTTCAGAAGGTATATTTAGACAACAGTCAGAAGCATACCAGGAAAAAGTGATTCCGCCGAACAAACCGGTTTTCGGACTTACAGCAGGTCTTCCTGTAAACTTAGAAGGTTTGGCAGGACCTAACGGAAAAGTATTCGGTTTAGAGCACTTTGGTTATTCTGCACCGGCAACGGTACTTGATGAAAAATTCGGTTTCACCGGTGATCAAGTATACCAACAAGTAGTAGATTTTTTAAAGTAAACGATCTTTAAGGCTTGCCTTAAAGACATTCATAATAATTTTAAAATAAGACAAAATGAAATTTTTTATAGATACAGCGAATTTAGACGAAATCAAAGAAGCTCAAGATATGGGTATTTTAGATGGTGTAACTACCAACCCGTCTTTAATGGCGAAAGAAGGAATTACAGGTGCAGACAACATTTTGGCACATTACAAGAAAATATGTGATGTAGTTGACGGTGACGTTAGTGCTGAGGTTATTTCTACAGATTATGAAGGTATGATTGCAGAAGGCGAGAAGTTGGTTAAAATTAGCCCTCAGATCGTAATTAAAGTACCTATGATCAAAGAAGGTGTAAAAGCAATTAAGTATTTCTCTGATAAAGGATATAGAACAAACTGTACATTGGTATTTTCTTCTGGTCAAGCATTATTGGCAGCTAAGGCAGGTGCAACATACGTATCGCCTTTCATTGGTCGTTTAGATGATATCTCAACTGACGGTTTAGGATTGATAGCAGATATTCGTATGATATATGATAACTACGGTTACCAAACTGAAATACTAGCGGCTTCTGTACGTCACGTAATGCATATTATCGACTGTGCTAAAATTGGTGCTGATGTTATGACAGGTGGTTTAAGTTCAATTACTGGACTATTAAAGCACCCATTAACTGATAGTGGTTTAGCTAAGTTCTTGGCAGATTACCAAAAAGGAAACTAAGTTGTAAGATTTAGTCTAATGATATAAAAACCATCACTGAAAAGTGATGGTTTTTTTGTTTTATATTAGTTGTGTTATAAAAGATATATGTGTAATTGTGCACATATACAATTGTTACAAACAATTAAACCCAAAAAAATCAAAATGAATAAAGCCTTACTTATCCTATTTTCTATAAGTATTAATTGCCTTCAATTTTCTTATGCTCAAAAAACAACAAATTATGAGCATTGTAACTGTACCGAAATAATAAACTATTCAAAAAATGATGATACTATCAGAGATGGAGAATACAAATTGAATTGTACAAATTCTCTTGTTGAAATCGGAAATTACAAAAATGGAAATAAAGATGGACTTTGGACTGTTAAAAACGAAAATGGAAAATTAATAAGCAGTATAGAATTTATTGATGGAAAATTAAATGGAAAATATGAATTATTTGATTTTGATGGAAATCCTAAATTAAAAGCTGAATTTGAAAATAACCTGCCTAAGGGAGAATGGTTATACTTTAGCAAAAAAGGGAAAATTATTAAAAAAGGAAACTATCAAAACGGAAAACCAATTGGAATTTGGAATAGCTACGATAGTAAAGGAAAAAAAATAATTACTTCTTATAATTTTGATAAAAGCGAATCATTAGCCTCTAATCAAACTAAGATAAAAAACAGTTACTTACCTAGAGATGATGAAAGTGGAGAATATATAATTATATACTACCCAACAAGAAAACATTTATCTGGAAACATACCCTTTAATGGTAACATCGTTTCAAATAAAGAATTTATAGATTTACTAAATGTTCCATTTATTTTAATGAATACTATCACGGATTATGATTTTAAAATTAAGGCAAAAGTGATAAACGGAATTCTAAAAATTGAAGACATAAATTATGCTGAAAATATTAATTATAACTCTAGTAATTTAACATTTCCATATATAGCTCAAACAAATTCCCCAAATAAGTTAAAAACAATTAAACATTCTGATTTAACTATTAATAAAATTAAAGAGCGTGTTTTGGAAACATTAATGGTTTTAGGACCTTGGACTTCAACAACAGATGATAGTTTTGAAATTCACGTTCCATTTGTCTTGAATAACGTCAAATAAAACTGTTTGTAACACGGTGTATAAAACATAGCTAATAAGTGTTTAACCGAAAGGTTTGTGTATATTTAGAAAGTCCGCCAAATTTTTTATTTGGATTTTATAAAGAGAAAAATTAAAAATAAAATATAAAAATTCGGCTCTGTGTTAATCCGAAAAGCTAGTGTCGTTTTGCACGCTACGTTTCATACACAAGTACGTTAGCAAAAATTATGAAAAAGCTTGTAGTTTTTATCTCAATTCTATTTTTAGTGTCCTGCAATGGACAGAAAAGTGAAATTGAAATAATCGACTTTGAAAATCCTTATAAGTTTAGTTCACAAATAGAAAGTGAGGTCGAAAAGGACACCACTTCATGGAAATATCAAATGTCTTCACAAGCTTATGCAATGAAAGGAGACTACTGGAACGCACTAAAACATTGGGATTTAGCAATGGGTACGTGGGAAGACGAACTTACGGAGCAACAAATCGACTCGATAAATGGACTTTATAAAACCGAAAACGCAGTCGATTTTATTATTGAGCAAGCAAAATTAAATCAAGTAGTAATTATCAACGAGGCTCACCATAGCTCTTTACACAGAGTGTTAACAAAATCTTTACTTCAAGATTTATACAAGATAGGTTACAAAAACATAGGTTTTGAAACCTTGGGTAACGGAGAATATACAGATTCTTTATTAATGCAGAGAAAATATCCAATTCAAGAAACTGGATATTACACTAAAGATCCGCAATTTGGTGATTTAATAAGAACAGCATTGCAAATTGGATTTCATGTTTTTCCATATGAACAAACCAATGATTCTAATGGTAAACCAAGAGAAATTGAGCAAGCGAAAAACATTCAAAATGAGATTGAAAAAAAACCAAACGAAAAATTTCTAATCCATTGCGGTTTTAACCACGCGTTTGAAGGAATACACGAAACTTGGGAAAAAGCAATGGCAGCTCGTTTAACTGAATACACCGGAATAAATCCTTTGACAATTGACCAGATTAGATTTAGTGAAAAAAGTATGCCAGTATTCAATCATCCGATTTTAAAAGCTTTTGAGGTTAATGAACCATCTGTACTAATAGACAAAAATGGGAACCCGATGAAAGTGGAGAAAAAAGAAAGATGGACAGATTTAGCAGTTGTACATCCGAAAACCAAACTTGTCTATAACAGACCGAATTGGTTATTCAGAAATGGAAACAAGCCAGTTACTCTTGAACTCAATAATCTTGATATTTCGTTTCCAGTTATGGTCTTAGCTTACAAAAAGGGCGAGGACATTAAAACTGGAGTGCCAACGGACATTTTAGAAGTCGAAAATAAAACGGACATAATAAAGCTTGCATTGAAGAAAGGGGCATACGAAATTGTCGTGACTAATCTAGATGGAAATTCACGGAAAATTAAACTGTACGCAGAATAACTTTTGCTAACAATGCCTATAGAAAATAGGACATTAAGTGCTATATTTAAGGGCTTGGGCGTATTTGCTAAGTCCGCCAAAACTTTTGGATTTGGCAATTAAAAAAGAAAAAATAATTACAAAACAAAAAGCTCTGGCTAGCAGACCAGACGGAAACGAAAAGTTTCCTTATCTCCGCACTACGCTTAGCCGAGACGTTGTGCATAATTATGAAGAAACTACTTTTCATTTTAATAATGATGTTTTCAATCCAATTTTTCGCATGTTCTTGCGAATGTAATTGGGATTGCAGATTCGGAGCAGTTTCTGATAATCAGGAATTCGTAGCACTTATTAAAGTCATTGAATACACGGATTATTTGGAACATCGAAATGAAAAATTCCCTTATTCAATAACAGTTGAAATAATTAAAAAATATAAAGGTTCGGAATCTAGAAAACGAATAAAAATTTGGGGAGATAACGGAATGCTATGTCGACCATATATTGAGGAATTTAAAGTTGGAAAGTATTATTTAATAGCACCCTCGAAAATCGAATACGACTCGAAACCTGAAAAAAAAAATGATTATGACTTATTTTCATGTCATGCCGATTATTTAGAAGTGGATTACAACAAGAAAATTGCATACGGAGAATACTCGTGGTGGCGGAAAGAAATTACACTTGAAAAATTTGAAAGTAAACTGGAAAAATAATTATGCACAACAATGCCTATAATTAATACGGGTTTTGGTTTTTAACTCAAAGGTCTGTGTATATTTATAAAGTCCGCCAAATCTTTTGGATTTGGCTTTTAAATAGAAAAAAAAAACAAACAAAAAGATTCGGCTAATCGCTTAAACGAAAACAAAAGTGCTTTTTTATTCCCGTACTGCTCTTAGCCCAGCCGTTGTAAAACATTAAAATGAAACGATATTATTCAATTTTATTCTTTATATCAACAAGCTTGATTTTTTGTTTTGATATTAAACAGGAAAAAGATTCTAAAATTGGAGACACTTTAGAAAAAGTAACTTCAGACATAAAAAACGAAAAATATTCTGAACTGTTTGATGTAGAATTAGTTGGATTAACTATTAACTCTGAGAATACAGAAAAATACATTATTGATTTTTCATCATATTGTATGTGTGACTCTCCTTCAATTTTGTTAAAACAAGAAAAGGCATATTTATTTCCATATTGTAGAGGGAATACAGATTCCTTACCTCCTTTTTCAAAAAGTAAGTTCTACACCTATGATATTATCAAAAAAGAAGAGGTGAATAATGGTATATCAATTGACCTAAGCAATGATATTGGGAAAGAATTGAATCTGCTTTTTATAAAAACGGACAATAAAATAGTATACAAACTTAAAATAGTTGGTGAATTTCCGCATAGTTATATTGGAGCTAGAGTGACTAATTATTTTACTTTTAAAGAAGATGAATTTGAAGTTGAAGATTGTGGTGACTTTGACGGATAAAACGTTTTACTACAATGGCTATAATTAATACGGGTTTTGGTTAAGTGCTTAATCGAAAGTTTACTACTTTTAATTTCCACACTAAATTATAGCTGCGCCGTTGTATGCAATCAAGAAAACCTTATGTAAAACCCTATTCCAAAATGAAAAAAATCATAACATACTCTTTAATAGTTATTGCTCTATTGATAATTATCAGCTCGCTATGGCTATTTAATATCAATAACTTTAAACGAGACGGAGCCTTTGAAATTGCAGTAAACGAAGAGCCCATAAAAATACATAGAGACGAAAATGGGATTGCCTATGTTTTTGCTCAAAATAAAGCTGATGCCATTAGGGGGCAGGGTTTTGTAAGTGCTCAAGATCGCCTGTTTCAAATAGAATTTTATAGAGCATTGATAAAAGGAGAGCTTTCAAGTATAGTTGGAGAGTCAATGCTGCAATCGGATATTAAAATGCGGGTTCTAAATTTGAAACAAAACGGATTAATTGGTTTTTCGCATCTAAATGAAGAGACTAAAAATTTCCTGAAATGGTATTGTGAGGGCTTTAACGCATATTTAAAAGTAGCTAAAGATGAATTTCCAGTAGAATTAAGTCTTTTAAATATGCAACCTAAAGATATCAGTGCTGAGGAGTTAGTTTCACTCGTTCACTTCATAGGATTAAATCATGCTAAAAATATGGATGATGAAATACTCAGTTTAAATCTTGCTGCTCAGACAGAATTTGCTCAAGATTTACGTCCACTTAATGTGAATCCAGATAGAACAAAGCCATTAAAATTTGGAGTGGATTCACTTCTTTTAGGATTTTCTGAAAAGTTTTCAAAAGCATTACCAGAAATGGCTTCGACCTTGCTGCCAGCTCCAAAATTTGGTTCTAATAACTGGGCGATTTCTAAAAATAAATCAAAATCTGGTAAAGCTATCGTATCTAATGACCCACATTTAGATGCACGATTACTACCAGGAATTTTTTATCCCGTGGGGTTATTTTGTCCTTCCTTTAAAGGTGTAGGCTTAGCTATTCCAGGTATTCCAGGGTTGATTGTTGGGCGAAATGAACATGTTGCGTTCGGTGTAACTAACGGTTATGGAGATAGTCAAGATTTATTTATCGAAGAAAGTGAAGGAGACTTTTACGTTCAAGAAGGCAAGAAACTTCCGTTTAAAAAACGAACAGAAAAGATTCTTGTTAAAGATGGTGCTACTGTAGAAATAGAAATTCGCTCTACAGCAAGAGGACCAATCGTATCCGATTTCGAGGTGTTTGGAGTGATGACCAAAGATGTGGTAAGTTTACGTTGGTCTCAAACTGAATCTAAAAGTAAATCCTTAGGAATTGAGCAATTTTTAGAATCAAAAAATGTATCTGAATTTAGGAATGCTCTTATGGATATAGATAATATGTTCTTCAATTTTGTCATAGGTGATACTGAAGGGAATATTGCCCACCAGTCCACAGGATTGATTCCCAAAAGAACAAACCATATGGGAGAACGGCCTCAAAGCGGCAACCTGACAGGCAGTTGGGATGGGTTTATTCCAAAAAATGAAATGCCGCATATGATAAATCCTAAAAGAGGATGGGTAGGAACTGCAAATCATGACACGCGACCTGATGATTACCCCTATTATTATTCCTCTCATTTTTCTCCTAATTATCGATATCAAAGGATTGAAGAGCTGATCATGCAAAATGAAAAGTTAGACGCAGAAGATTGTTGGAATATGATTTTGGATTGTAAAAACAAACAGGCTGAACTGTTAAGCCCCATATTTTCAAAAGCACTTGAGAAAAATGAAGGCACTCAAGAGTTGGCTACTATTTTGAAAGATTGGAAC
>NZ_JBDVOT010000256.1:0-15272 GCF_039968975.1 Maribacter sp.
TCATTACGAATGGCATCTACATCAGATATACGAAAAGGACTTTGCATTAGATATAACAATGATATCTACAAAATAATTGAATTTTTACACGTAAAACCGGGTAAAGGTCCTGCTTTTGTTCGTACAAAATTAAAAAGTGTAACCTCAGGAAAAGTATTGGATAATACTTTTTCTGCTGGTCATAAAATAGAGGATGTTCGTGTAGAAACACGTTCTTATCAATACCTGTATCCAGAAGGGGAGACGTATCATTTCATGAATATAGATGATTATAATCAAATTACGCTTGAAGAAAGTTCTTTGGATGCACCAGGACTTTTAAAAGAAGGTGAAGTAGTTAAGATTATGTTCAACACAGAGGATAATATGCCACTTTCTGTAGATATGCCTGCTAGTGTAATTTTAGAAATTACGTACACTGAGCCAGGGGTTAAAGGAAATACGGCAACAAATGCCACAAAACCGGCAACGGTAGAAACTGGTGCAGAAGTAAATGTACCGTTATTTATAAACGAAGGTGATAAGGTTAAAATTGATACTTCTAACGGTTCTTATATGGAACGTGTTAAGGAGTAATCTTCTTTATTCATCATTAATTAGACTTAAGCCTGTCAATTGAAATTTCCGACTACTTTTTCGTTAAAACAAATCGCAGATATTATATCTAGTGAATATGTTGGGCATGATGATTTCCCCGTGCTGGGAATGAACGAGATTCATGTTGTAGAATCTGGAGATATCGTGTTTGTAGATCACCCAAAGTATTATGATAAGGCGTTAGAATCTAATGCTACGGTAATTTTAATCAATAAGAATGTTGAATGCCCTAAAGGTAAAGCGTTATTGATTTCAAATGATCCGTTTAGAGATTTTAATAAGTTGACCTCTTTCTTTCAGCCTTTTGTACCTAGTAGTCAGAACATTGCTGAAACTGCAAAAATTGGAAAAGATACTCTAATTCAACCAAACTCATTCATTGGTAATAATGTAGAAATAGGTGATAATTGCCTAATTCATTCTAATGTTACTATCTATGATAATTGTGTAATAGGTAATAATGTAACCATACACGCTGGTAGTGTATTAGGTGCAGATGCCTTTTATTATAAAAAACGACCAGAAGGATTTGATAAATTAATTTCTGGAGGAAGGGTTGTATTAAAGGATAATGTAGATATTGGTGCACTTTGTACTATTGATAAAGGGGTTACCGGTGATACTACCATAGGTTTTGGTACCAAATTGGACAATCAAGTTCATGTTGGTCATGATACCGTTATAGGAGAAAAATGTTTAATAGCATCACAAACGGGTATAGCTGGTTGTGTCATTATTGAAGATGAAGTTACCATTTGGGGGCAGGTTGGTACAAATAGTGGAATTACTATTGGTGCTAAAGCGGTTATAATGGGGCAAACGGGAGTTACAAAATCTGTGAAGGGAGGCAAGAGTTATTTTGGTACACCTATAGAAGAATCTCGAGAAAAATTGAAACAATTGGCTTATTTGAAGCAAATTCCACAAATAATTAAAAAAATGGATAATAAATAAGTGCGTTAATGCTTTAAAATTCATTAACAACTTATATTTTTGTTCTAACAAAAAAAATAAAATTACAGTAGTATGAGCGTATTAGTTAATAAGGATTCAAAAATAATCGTACAAGGTTTCACTGGTAGTGAAGGTACTTTCCATGCTGGACAGATGATTGAGTACGGTACTAATATCGTAGGTGGTGTTACTCCGGGTAAAGGAGGACAAGAGCATTTAGGTAAACCAGTATTTAATACGGTTGCCGAATCTGTTGAGAAAGTTGGTGCAGATACTACTATCATTTTTGTTCCGCCAGCATTTGCTGCAGATGCAATAATGGAAGCTGCAGAAGCTGGTATAAAAGTTATTATTACAATTACAGAAGGTATTCCTGTGGCTGATATGGTGAAGGTTGCCAACTATATTAAAAATAGAGATTGTCGTTTAATAGGTCCTAACTGTCCTGGTGTTATTACTCCTGGTGAGGCAAAAGTTGGTATTATGCCAGGTTTCGTTTTCAAAGAAGGTAACGTAGGTATTGTATCTAAATCTGGTACATTAACTTATGAGGCTGCTGATCAAGTAGTACGTCAAGGTTTAGGTATTACAACTGCAATTGGTATCGGTGGTGATCCAATTATTGGAACGACTACAAAAGAAGCTGTTGAACTTTTGATCAATGACCCAGAAACTAAATGTGTGGTTATGATTGGTGAAATAGGCGGACAATTAGAGGCAGATGCTGCTCAGTGGTACAAAGCTAGTGGAAGTAAAAAACCAGTTGTTGGTTTTATTGCCGGTGAAACTGCTCCTGCAGGTAGAACAATGGGTCACGCAGGTGCTATTGTTGGTGGTAGCGATGATACTGCGCAAGCTAAGAAACAAATCATGAGAGATTGTGGTATTCACGTAGTAGATTCTCCTGCTGAAATTGGTTTAAAAGTAAAAGAAGTAATGGGTTAATAACTCATATTTTTCATATAAAATCCCGTTTATAGCGGGATTTTTTTTAGCCTATAAATTAAACAAAAGGTATATTTGATAAACTTCGGTTTTAAATAACGGACTTATGAAATTATTAGAAGATAAAAACGTCATAATTACAGGTGCAAGTAGAGGAATTGGTATGGGTATAGCCCAGGTTTTTGCCGATCACGGTGCCAATGTTGCATTTACATATAGCTCAAGTGAAGCTCCCGCTTTAGAATTGGAGAAAGAGCTAACAGCAAAAGGTGTAAAAGCTAAGGCTTACAAAAGTAACGCTGCCAGTTTTCAAGAAGCAGAAGAATTGGTAACTAAAGTTTTGGAAGATTTTGACGGAAGAATAGACGTATTAATCAATAACGCTGGTATTACCAAGGATAATCTGCTTATGCGTATGTCAGAAGCTGATTTCGATGCGGTTATCGATATTAACTTGAAGTCTGTTTTTAATATGACTAAGGCAGTTCAAAGAACTTTATTAAAGCAACGTAAAGGCTCTATTATTAATATGAGTAGTGTTGTTGGGGTAAAAGGTAACGCAGGACAAACAAATTATGCCGCTTCAAAAGCAGGTATGATCGGTTTTACAAAGTCTGTAGCTTTAGAATTAGGTTCTAGAAATATTAGATGTAATGCCATTGCGCCAGGATTCATTGAAACAGAAATGACCGATAAGCTTGACGAGAAAACTGTACAGGGTTGGAGAGATGGTATTCCATTAAAAAGAGGTGGTAGCACTGAAGATATAGCCAATGCCTGTCTTTATTTTGCATCAGATTTATCTAGCTATGTTACAGGTCAAGTATTGAATGTTGATGGTGGTATGCTTACCTAAGTCAAAATAAATTTACTTTGGGGCAGTAATACGCTGTTCCTTTTTTAAGTTCAACTTTATAACATACATGGAGAGCATAACGGTATTGTATATTATTCTTGCTGCAATAGTAGCGCTGGGTATCGTTGTTTTTCAGTACATATATAAGCAGAAGGCTAAAAGCAAGATTCATTGGCTTTTAGCCTTTTTGCGTTTTATTGGTATTTTTGGATTGTTGGTACTGCTAATTAATCCTAAGTTTTCACAGAAGACATATACATTAGAAAAACCGAATTTGGTTATTCTTGCCGACAACTCTACCTCCATATTAAAAAGTGAAGATGATTTACAGCTTTTAATTTCTGAATTAGAGAATTCTAAAGAGGTTACGGACAGATTTAAAATAGCATCCTATACATTTGGATCAAAATTAGATGCTCTTGATAGCTTATCTTTTACTGAAAAGAATACTAATATTTACAAATCACTTTCTGCTTTAAAAGATATTTATGCTCGCGAACAAACAGTAACTATTTTGTTTTCAGATGGTAACCAGACTATTGGTGCGGATTATAGTTATGCAAAAACAAATCCTGATAATACTATTTACGCCGTAGTCTTAGGAGATACTACCAAGTATAAAGATATTTCGGTTGGACCAATTTTAACGAATAAGTATGCTTTTTTAAAAAATAAATTCCCATTAGAAACCTATGTTTCTTACCAAGGACAGACATCTGTTTCTGCAACTGTATCGGTAAAAATGAACGATAAGGTTGTACACAAAGAAAATTTGAAATTTGATGGGGAGTCCAATTTCAAGAATATTGCCATAGAAATCGATGCAAATTCTGTAGGTATAAAAAAACTATCGGTTGAAGTAACTCAATTACCTGAAGAGCGAAATATAGAGAATAACCGAAGAAGTACTAGTATTGAGGTAATCGATGAAAAAACTAAAATTGCTTTAGTATCAGATATTATGCATCCAGATTTGGGAGCACTAAAAAAGGCTATTGAAAGCAATGAACAGAGAGAAGTATCTATTCTAAAATCAAATGCCAAGAATAGTATCTTAGAAGAAATTGATTTATTTATATTTTATCAACCAACGACAAAATTTAAAAATGCTTTTGATTTTGCCAAAAGTATGAATGCCAATACATTTATTATAGCAGGTTCAAAAACAGATTATTCTTTTTTAAATATGAATAATGTTGGACTTGAAATAGAAAATGGATATCCTGAGCAAGAAGTTTTTGGATTACTTAATAATGGGTTTACAAAATATGACATCTCTAAGTTTGATCTTACAGATTTTCCTCCATTGATTAGTGATGCGGGACCTATTTTAATTACAGCTCCCTATGACGCCTTGTTAGGTACTCAAATAAAGGGATTAGATGTTCAGCAACCATTATTGGCTGTTATGGAACAAAATTCTGGAAAACAAGCTTTTTTACTAGGGGAGAACCTATGGAAATGGAGAATGCAGACCTACAGAAATACAAACAATTTTGTCAATTTCGATGAATTTATCGGGAATTTAATTCGTTATCTAACCAGCTCAAAAAACAAATCAAGGTTAAATGTGGATTATGAGAAGGTGTATGAAGGTAGTAGTAACACCGTAATCACTGCAACTTATTTTGATGAAGCATTTTTATTCGATCCAAATGCCAGAGTTACTATTAAAGTAACCAATTCAAATACTAAAAAGGTACAAACAAACCCAATGGTTTTAAAAAACGGGTATTTTGAGGCTGATCTTTCTAACTTAATTGCCGGTTCTTATGAGTTTGTGGTTTCGGTAGAAAATGAATCTAAATCAAGTTCAGGAAGTTTTGTTATTTCAGAATTTGATATGGAAAATCTGTTCGTATCTAGTGATAATGCTAAGATGGAGAAACTGGCTGTAGATAATGGCGGTAAATTATTTTATCCATCCCAAATAAAAGCTTTGGTACAAGATTTAAAAGAAAATGATGCATATGTGCCTACAGAGAAAAGCACTGAAAATATCGTATCTTTGGTTGATTATAAATTGCTTTTGGGGCTTATAGTATTTGCTTTTGCAGCAGAGTGGTTTATCAGAAAATATAACGGATTAATTTAAATAAACATTAATGGATAAATTACCTAAGATTGCGTTACCCGCAATATTTATTTTTATTGTAGTAGTAATTGCAATTTCAAAATCAACAGTTACAATAGACTCTGGTCAGGCAGGCGTTTTGTACAAAACGTTTGGTGATGGCGTGGTTACAGATGAGCCACCTATGGGTGAGGGTTTTCATCTTGTAGCGCCTTGGAACAAGGTTTTTATATATGAAGTAAGACAACAAGAAGTTCTAGAGAAAATGAATGTTCTTTCTAGTAATGGTTTGGATATTAAATTGGAAGCCTCGGCTTGGTTTGAACCAATTAGAAATGATTTAGGGAAACTACACCAAGAAAAAGGTGAAGATTATGTACAGCGTGTTTTATTGCCTACAATAAGATCTGCTGCACGTTCAGTTGTTGGTAGATATACTCCAGAGCAATTATATTCTAGCAAGAGAGATGCTATTCAACAAGAAATATTTGATGAGACTCAGAAAATTGTAGAACGCGAGTATATTCAATTAAATGAAATTTTAGTTAGAGATGTTACGTTACCGCCAACAATTAAAGATGCAATTGAAAGAAAATTGAAGCAAGAGCAAGAGTCTTTAGAATATGAGTTCCGTTTAGTTACGGCTAAGAAAGAAGCAGAAAAAGTAACTATAGAAGCTCAAGGTAAGGCAGATGCGAATAGAATTTTAAGTGCTTCTTTAACAGATAAAATTCTTCAGGATAAAGGTATAGATGCAACGTTGAAATTGTCTGAATCACCTAATTCTAAAGTGATTGTAGTTGGTGGTGGTGAATCTGGTCTTCCTCTAATTCTAGGGAATAACTAAAACACGTACTTAATTATTTTTGTTTCATTTCAAACTTTTGTTTTGTGAAATGAAAAATACCTTTTACTTTTACAGTATAATGAAAAATAGAACTACACATCATCATTTCCATATTCACGCTCAGGCGAGGTAGGAATGTATTGTAGTAGAACAACATATTTTAAAAACCCGTTTGAGCAATCAAACGGGTTTTGTATTTAAATCTCTTTTGGTTGCCAAGCATTAAATTAAGAAAATGACTAAAATTAGAATTGCTATTCAGAAATCGGGAAGACTTAATGAGGAGTCCCTTCAAATTTTAAAAGACTGCGGAATTTCCATAGATAATGGTAAAGACCAATTGAAGGCTTCGTCCAGAAATTTTCCTATGGAAGTATTTTATTTAAGAAATGGAGATATTCCTCAATACTTAAGAGATGGAGTTGTTGATATTGCTATCATTGGCGAAAATGTCTTGATTGAAAAAGGAGAAGACATTTCAATTGCAGAAAGGCTTGGTTTCTCTAAATGTAAAGTTTCGTTGGCTGTACCAAAATCAGTTGACTATAATTCTGTTAAAGATTTTGAAGGAAAACGTATTGCAACCTCTTATCCAAATACAGTATTGAACTATTTGAAAGATAAGGGAGTTACGGCAGATTTACACATTATAAATGGATCAGTAGAGATTGCACCAAATATAGGTTTAGCAGATGCTATTTGTGATATTGTTTCTAGTGGTAGTACGCTGTTTAAAAACAATTTAAAAGAAGTTGAAGTAATGTTGACCAGTGAAGCTGTACTTGCAGTCTCACCTAAAATTACTGTAGAAAGAAAAGAACTTTTAGAAAAACTACAATTTAGAATTCAGTCTGTTCTAAGAGCTAGAGGTTCTAAATACGTTTTATTAAATGCACCTAATGATAAATTAGACGGTATACTCAAACTATTGCCAGGTATGCGTAGCCCAACGGTTTTACCTTTGGCTGATGAAGGTTGGAGCTCAGTACACACTGTAATCAATAAAGACAAGTTTTGGGAAGTAATTGATGAATTGAAGAAAGCAGGAGCAGAGGGAATTCTAGTTTGCCCAATTGAGAAAATGGTATTGTAAATAAGCCTTTAGCTTTTAGCCATTTGCTATTAGCTAAATTAATGTTTGTGTTTTGCCAAAAGCCAAAAGCTTAGGGCTAATAGCTAGTTAAAGAAATGAATAAAATATATAATCCGAATAAAACAGATTGGGCTGACGTTTTAAAACGACCAACCCAAACCGTTGCCGATATTGAAGGTTTGGTGAACGGCATCTTTAAAGAGGTTTCCGATAACGGTGATAGTGTTCTTAAAAAATATACCGAACAATTTGATAAGGTTAGTTTAGATAATCTTTTAGTTTCCAAAGCTGAAATTGAAGAAGCTAAATCCTTAGTTTCAGATGAACTTAAAGCTGCTATTCAATTAGCAAAATCTAATATTGAAGTTTTTCATACTGCTCAGAAAACGGGTAGGGTTGAAGTAGAAACTGCTGCGGGTGTTTCTTGTTGGCAAGAAAAAAGACCTATCCAAAAGGTAGGTTTGTATATTCCCGGGGGTACGGCTCCATTATTTTCTACAATTTTAATGTTAGCAGTACCGGCTACAATTGCTGGTTGCTCAGAAATAGTTTTATGCTCACCACCAGATAAAGAAGGGAAATTGAATCCTGCCATTCTTTATACGGCAGATTTATGCGGTGTTACTAAAATTGTAAAAGTTGGTGGCATACAAGCAATAGCGGGTATGACATTTGGGACTGAAACGATACCACAAGTATATAAAATATTTGGACCAGGTAATCAATATGTTACGGTGGCAAAACAGATTGCAACAAAATACGGTGTTGCTATAGATATGCCCGCTGGTCCGTCAGAATTATTGGTTGTTGCTGATGATTCTGCAAACGCAGCGTTTGTTGCTTCAGATTTATTGAGTCAGGCTGAACATGGTGTAGATAGTCAGGTAATATTGGTTTCTACTTCTAAAGGAATGATTAATGCGGTTGAGAAAGAAGTAGCTGTACAGTTAGAGGATTTACCACGTAAAGAAATAGCGAAACAGGCAATTGCCAACAGTAAGCTAATATATATTGATAACGACCAAGATGCAATTGACTTAATCAATGAATATGGTCCAGAGCATTACATTGTATGTGTAGAAAATGAAGATTTTTATATCGACAATACTCAAAATGCCGGTTCTGTTTTTATTGGTAATTATACACCTGAAAGTGCTGGGGATTATGCTTCTGGCACCAACCATACTTTACCAACTAATGGATATGCCAAGCAGTATAGTGGTGTTAACTTAGATAGTTTTTTAAAAAGTATGACTTTTCAAAAAATTACCAAAGAAGGTATTCAGACCATAGGTAGGGCTATTGAACTAATGGCGGAAGCAGAAGGTTTAGAGGCTCATAAAAATGCAGTTACCTTAAGATTAAATAGTTTAAAATAATGTCATTTTGCCTAGAGACAATGACCAATATATTGTTGAAATAATGAGTTTCAATTTAAACAACATAACTAGAGAAAACGTAAAAGGCTTAAGTCCGTATTCATCAGCACGTGATGAATATGTTTCAGATGGTTCTACCATGGTTTTCTTAGATGCAAATGAGAATCCGTTTGAAAACGGAGTCAATAGGTATCCAGATCCCCAACAGCGAGGTTTAAAAACAATTTTAGCTGAACAGAAAGGGATTAAAGAAGAAAATATTCTTTTAGGTAATGGTAGTGATGAAGTACTTGATTTGTTGTTCAGGGCTTTCTGTGAGCCTAAGCAAGATAATATTATCACCTTGCCACCTACATACGGCATGTATAAAGTGCTTTCTGGTATAAATATGGTAGAAAATAAAGAGGTTTTGTTAACCAATGATTTTCAGCCAAACGTTTCTAAAATAAAGAATACCATTGATGAGCATACAAAACTGTTGTTTATTTGTTCTCCCAACAATCCTACAGGTAATAGTTTCTCTACACAAAACATAGAGGAGCTTTTAAATGCTTTCAACGGATTGGTTGTAATTGATGAAGCTTATATCGATTTTTCATCCGATGAAAGTTGGACATCTAAACTATCTGAGTATCCAAATCTAATTGTAACACAAACCTTATCAAAGGCTTATGGTATGGCAGGTATACGTTTGGGTATCTGTATAGCATCCGCAGAAATTATTGCTGTAATCAATAAGATTAAACCTCCATATAATGTGAATCAACTTACCCAAGAGAAAGCAACCTCTCGTGTTTTGGATACAGCATCTGTAAAGAATGAGGTAAGTCAAATTTTAGCGGAAAGAATGAAATTAGAAGAGGCTCTAAAAACAGTTTCATTTGTTGAAAAAATATATCCTACAGATGCTAATTTTATTCTTGCAAAAGTAGATGATGCTACTTTAAGATATGAGCAATTATTGGCACAAGGGGTAGTAGTAAGAAACAGAACTACACAGCCTTTGTGTGAGAATACCCTTCGTTTTACTGTGGGTACAAATAAAGAAAATGAAACATTAATTAGCGCATTAAAAGCAATATCAAACTAATATGGAAAGTAAAAAACGAGTGTTGTTTATTGATCGTGATGGCACTATTATCAAAGAAACTGTAGATGAGCAGATAGATGCTTTTGAGAAGATGATTTTCTATCCGAAATCATTTACATATCTAGGCAAAATTGCTAAAGAATTAGATTATGAATTGGTGATGATTACTAACCAAGATGGTTTGGGTACTGATGTATTTCCAGAAGATACGTTTTGGCCAGTTCACAATTTTATTCTTAAATCTTTTGAAAATGAAGGGGTAGTTTTTAACAAGGTCTTTTTAGATAGAACTTTTCCGCATGAAAATGCCGATACTAGAAAGCCCGGCACCGGGCTTTTGACAGAGTATTTTTCTGAAGATTATGATTTAGAGAATTCTTTTGTAATCGGTGATCGCCTTACCGATATGGAATTAGCTAAAAACCTTGGGTCTAAAGGTATCTTTATCAATGATGAAACCAATTTGGGTACAGGCGAGATAACGGTAAAACGAGATGAGCTAGATAGTCATATCGCAATTGAAAGTAATGATTGGGAAAAGATTTATGAGTTCTTGAAGTTGAATGATAGAACTGCTGAAATTCATAGGAAAACCAATGAGACAGATATTGCAATAAAGCTAAATCTAGATGGTACCGGTAAAAGTGATATTAAAACCGGATTGGCATTCTTTGATCATATGCTGGATCAATTGGCTCGTCATGGGCAAATGGATTTAACCATCAAGATAGATGGTGACCTTGAAGTTGATGAACACCATACTATAGAAGATACCGGTATTGCATTAGGTGAAGTATTTCATACTGCATTAGGAAACAAGCTTGGTATTGAACGATACGGATTCTGTTTACCTATGGATGATTGTTTAGCGCAATCTGCCATAGATTTTGGAGGGCGAAATTGGCTGGTATGGGATGCAGACTTTAAGCGTGAAATGGTAGGCGATATGCCAACAGAAATGTTTCATCATTTCTTTAAATCATTCACTGACGGAGCAAAAGCAAATTTGAATATCAAAGCAGAAGGTACCAACGAGCATCATAAAATTGAAGCCATTTTCAAAGCCTTTGCCAAGAGTATTAAAATGTCTGTAAAAAGAGATGTTGAGAAAATGGTATTACCGAGTACGAAAGGAGTATTGTAAGGTACAAGGTTAGATGTTAAAAGTACGAAGTGATGCAAGATTTAAAAAAGCGCACAAAACAATTTGCTGTTGACTGTTGGTTATTTTGTGAACAAATTCCACGATCTCGAGAATTAGATGCATGGGTACGTCAATTGATACGAAGTTCTAGCTCAGTTGGTGCAAACTATAGAGCTTCGCAAAGAGCTAAATCAACTGCTGATTTTATAAATAAACTTAAGATCGTTGAAGAAGAAATAGATGAATCTGCATACTGGTTAGAATTATTTTCAGAAGTCAATTCTAATAGAAAAGAAGAGATAATCAAATTGCATAATGAGGCTAAAGAACTTTTGGCAATAATTGTAGCCTCTATAAAAACGACAAGAGCAAATAGAAAGTAGAATATGAAAAATAAGATAAACACCTTGTACTTTGTACCTTTAAAATTGTATTTGTGCTTATGAAAATTGTAATAATAAATTACGGAGCTGGAAATATACAGAGCATAAAATTCGCTATAAAACGATTGGGTTACGAGGCTGTTTTAAGCAATGATGTTCAAGAAATACAGAATGCCGACAAAGTAATTTTTCCGGGAGTAGGGGAAGCAAGTAGTGCTATGCATAAGCTTCGTGATAGTGGCTTGGACAAAATAATTCCAACTTTAAAACAGCCTGTTTTAGGTATTTGCCTAGGTATGCAATTAATGTGTAACTCATCTGAAGAAGGAAACACAACCGGACTCGGAATTTTTGATGTTGATGTCGTTAAATTTGATGATACGGTAAAAGTTCCACAGATAGGATGGAATCAAATTGTCGATCTAAAATCTAGACTCTTTAAAGATGTTGAGGAGAAGGAGCATATCTATTTAGTGCATAGTTTTTACGCTCCTATTTGTGCTGAAACTATTGCTACTTGTGATTATGGTTTAGCTTATAGTGCTGCATTAAAAAAAGATAATTTTTATGGTACCCAGTTTCACCCGGAAAAGAGTAGTGATGTAGGTGAGAAGATGCTTGAAAACTTTCTTTCTTTATAGTTGTAGAGTATTAAGCATTAAGTAAAGAGTATTAAGTAAATGAATAATTATAGAGAACTACATATTTGGAAAAAAGGAATGAAGCTTGTGGAAGCTGTTTATTTCCTTTCTAAAGGGTTGCCTGATGAAGAAAAGTTCGGTTTAACTTCTCAGATTAAAAGATGTAGTGTTTCTATACCTTCAAATATCGCTGAAGGTGCAGGAAGAAATTCTAAAAAAGAATTCGCTCATTTTCTAAATATTGCAAATGGGTCAACCACAGAGCTTGAAACACAGTTAATACTAACTGTAAATTTGAAATTTTTATCAGAAACTGAAATAAATGATGCATTAGCATTATGTAAAGAAATTAAGAATATGAACTTTGCATTACAAAAAAAATTGAGATAACATAAAGTTGAGACTTTACACCTAATACTAAGGACTTAGTACTTAATACTACTTTAAAAATGAGAATAATACCAGCCATAGATATCATAGACGGTAAATGTGTTCGCCTTTCAAAGGGTGATTACGATACCAAAAAAATATATAATGAGAATCCGTTAGAAATCGCAAAAGAATTTGAAGCTCACGGAATTGAATATTTACATTTGGTTGATTTAGATGGCGCAAAATCAAAGCATATTGTAAACCATAAAGTGTTGGAGCAGATTGCTTCTAAAACCAGTTTAAAGATTGATTTTGGTGGAGGATTAAAAACCGATGAAGATTTGCGTATTGCTTTTGAAAGTGGTGCCAAACAAATTACCGGAGGTAGTATTGCGGTAAAAGACCCTGATACTTTCCTTGGTTGGATAGATAAACACGGTTCAGATAAAATTATTCTTGGAGCAGATGCTATGGATGAAAAAGTTGCGGTTTCGGGTTGGTTAGAAGAATCTAAGGAAGAATTGCTACCGTTTATACAGTCGTATCAAGAAAAAGGTATTCAATATGTCATTTGTACGGATATCAGTAAAGACGGCATGTTAGAAGGTCCCTCTTTTGATTTATATGCCAAGATTATAAACGCTACGGAAAAGGGGGTAAAATTAATTGCCAGTGGCGGAATATCAACTTTTGATGAGTTACCCAAATTAGCGGAAATAGGCTGTGAAGGGACTATAATTGGTAAAGCTATCTACGAGAACCGAATAAGCCTAAAACAACTAGAATCATATATTTTAAGTAATGGATAAAGAAGATCGCTTAGTTCAAGAAATTGTTGAGAACGCGTTATACCGTTTGGATGAAAGTACGCGTATGATAAAGAAAAGTCTTGTTGAAATTTCAGAAGAAGAAATTTGGCAAAAGCCTAATTCATCTTTGAACAGTATGGCGAACCTTATCTTGCACCTGTGTGGAAATATGACACAATACGTTATTTCTTCTTTGGGTGAAATGGATGATAATAGAAATAGAGATGCTGAGTTTTCCGTGAATTCTGGGCTGACCAAAGAAGAGTTATTGCATAAATTAGAAGATACGGTAGATTCAGTAAAACGTGTCATTTTTGATTCAACAGTAGAGAAGTTAATAAAAGTAAGGTCAATACAAGGAATGTCTTTTTCCGGAGTTGGTGCCATTATGCACGCCGTAGAGCATTATTCTTATCACACCGGTCAAATAGCTTTTTATGTGAAACTGATAAAAGAGAAGGACTTAGGGTTTTATGACGGAGTCGATTTGAATATTAAAAATGAGTAACGAAAAAATAGTATCAAGTACAGAGTACAAAGTATCAAGTACTGGGATTGCTGTATTTAATAACTTGAAATTTATAAAGAACACTTAGTACTTAGTACTTAATACTTTTAAAAAAATGCTTGCAAAAAGAATAATTCCTTGTTTAGATATCAAAGACGGTAGAACTGTAAAAGGTGTTAATTTCGTGGATCTACGTGATGCTGGTGACCCAGTTGAACTAGCCGAAATTTATAGTCGAGAAGGCGCCGATGAATTGGTTTTTCTAGATATATCTGCAACGGAACAGAAAAGAAAAACTTTGGCAGATTTAGTATTCCGTGTTGCCGAAAAGGTAAATATTCCTTTTACTGTTGGTGGTGGTATTTCATCTGTTGAAGACGTAGATGTATTGTTACATAACGGTGCAGATAAGGTTTCCATTAATTCATCCGCGGTTAAGAATCCTCAGTTAATTAATGATTTGGTTGCTAAGTTTGGCTCGCAATGTATTGTAGTTGCCATAGATGCCAAACAAATAGATGGTGAATGGATAGTGCATTTGGTTGGTGGTAAAGTGCCAACAGAACGTAAGTTGTTTGAATGGGCAAAGGAAGTAGAAGAGCGTGGAGCAGGGGAAATTCTATTTACTTCTATGGATAATGATGGTACAAAAGACGGATTCGCAAATAAAGCTTTGGCTAGATTATCAACAGAATTGAATATTCCAATAATTGCTTCTGGTGGTGCTGGTAATAAACAACATTTTACCGATACCTTTAAAGATGGTAAGGCTGATGCGGCATTAGCGGCAAGTGTTTTTCACTTTAAAGAAATAGGTATACAGGAGTTGAAACAAGAGTTGAAGGAGAACGGTATTCCGGTTAGAGTTTAGTTTTCAGTGTTCGGTTATCAGTTGGCAGTCGCAGTGTTCAGTTTTGATTATCGAACTTCGGCTACGCTCAGTGACCGGATTAATATTATAAAAAACAATGTCATCTTGAGCGCAGTCGAAGGCTTGGGAACATCTATATTCACTTTGGCTACGCTGAGTGACCGATTTTAAAGTTGAAGGTTTAAAATAGAATAAAAATAAAATTAGAATACAATACATATGGAGTTTAATACACCAAATTGGGATAAAATGAGTGACGGATTGGTACCAGCAATTATACAAGATGCTCGTACTAAGAATGTATTAATGCTTGGCTACATGAATGCTGAGGCTTTGAAAAAAACTACTGATAGTGGTAAGGTTACTTTTTTTAGTCGCTCAAAACAGCGCTTATGGACTAAAGGAGAAGAAAGTGGCAACTTCTTAAACCTGGTATCCATTAAAAACGATTGTGATAACGATTCTCTTTTAATCAATGTAAATCCTGTAGGTCCAACATGCCATACAGGTACCGATACCTGTTGGAAAGAAGAAAACCATTCTAACTTCGGATTTTTCTCTGAATTAGAAAATACTATTGAAGAACGTAGAACAACTGCCGATGATAGTAAATCTTATGTAGCTTCGTTATTTAAGAAAGGCATTAATAAAGTTGCTCAAAAAGTAGGGGAGGAAGCTGTTGAAACCGTTATAGAAGCTATGGATGATA
>NZ_JBDVOT010000257.1:0-3154 GCF_039968975.1 Maribacter sp.
ATTTCATGGCATGTATTGGTGCTAGATCATTTTCACCTGTATCTAAAATTTGCCTTACCGGATAATCAAAATGTTCAAAAAGAACGTGACCAATTTCGTGCCCAACAACAAAAATTAATTCATCTTTTGAGAAACGCTCTAGCATACCTGAGGATAAAATAATGTATAATTTATTCTCATCTGGCGGATAACATGATGCATTGAACATATCACTCTGATACACAAAAAACTCTATATCGGCTTTCAACTTCAATGTATTCTTGCAATGCTCCCCTATTTCATGAAGCATAGGCGCCAAGGTTTTTGTTAGTCTTAAACTAGACTTTAACAAATGTTTTCTAGACTTGAACTTACCGCTATTCTGATTTACTTTTTCTAAGGTTTTTTGAATTAGTTCATCTTTTTGAAAAGCGATTACATAATCTCTATCACCATCATAAACCAATAGATTTAAATCTATATCTGCTCTTTTATTGGTGTAAATCTCTGGCTCTCCTTCTACAACCGCCTTATGGTTCAATGCATTTATCTCTTCTATTTTGGCTGTATATTCTGTAGCTAATTCTGTTGTTACATTTTGAAAAACTACACTTGCTTCTTGTATTTTTTCTAAATTACCAGAAGCCTGTGCATCGTTAAGTTCAGTTAACATTTTCTCTTGCGCAGCGTTAATAGCAGCTTGATGTTCCTTTTCTAAATCTGTTAATGTTTGTGATGTATATGACATAATATTCTAGGCTTGAGTTACTAAGTTTGTATTAGAAATTTTCATTAATTTTCCTTTTAAATCAAATATTCCTAAAATTTGATCATCTCCTTTTTTCGCTATAAGATTATTACCTGGTAACTCTACATCATAACCTTTAGCTGTTAGATAAAAGTATAGGCTGAACTTATGAGGAAAATTATACTCTGATGTTACTTTTGAAATATGCGCACAAATTGATTCAGCTGTATTTTTAGCTTTACTATCTGCTTCTTCAGATGTTATTGTTACATAAACTGTGACACCTTTAAAAGCTAAGGGTACATAACAACTTTCACCTATAGATGCAGTTGCAATGGTTGCAAAAAAGGCACCTGGGTCACTTTTTACTTCCAACTTAGGCGTAGTAAAATCACTTATATTTAATGCTTCACCAAATGCTTTTACTGCTAATGAGGTCTGTAAATATGTTTCAGATATTCCGCTTTGTGTATTTGCCCATGCCCACATCCAACTTTTTTCATTCTCTGAATACGTACCAAATACTTGAATATCAAACACCTTATCTTCTCCGAAAGTTAATTTACCTTCAGCCATATCACAACTCCAGTCCAATCCTTGAACCATTTCATTGAAAATTTCTTGTTTCTCTATGGATGTCACAAAAGATCGGTTGTACATTTCATTAATGTCGATTGTTTTCTTTTGTGCATTTTCAGTGGATTCATTCTCTGTACTCTCAGCAGATGCTGAAGTAGTATTGGAATTTCCAGCTTCAGCAAAAGACTCTAGCTTATCCTCCAATAAAGAAACAATTCTAGCAGTACGATCTTCAACCTTGTCTGCGTTTATTACCGGACTATGATCAATTTTTAGAACACCATCTTCAAAAGTAATAGCACGTTCTTCATTATGGTGATCATTTTCATTAATAATGATTACCTTTTTTAATCCTGCTTTTAAAAGATCAATACCCATATCATCTACACATATGGCTTTAAAAGCTTCAATTAATGGCAGAAAATATATTTTTGGAAATGTATCGTTGTATATGTGAGAAAAACGATCTTCTTGTAAGGTATCCCATTTAATCTCCATATCTACATTATGACCTGCAGCTGCATTAATATCAGCCTGTAATGCAGGGTATAAATCGTTTTCAAATGCTTTAATTATTCTTTTTTCTTTAAGTCCCATATTGTTTTAATTTTAATTATTGATAAATGATTTTTTGTTTGTTTATAATATTTGAAGAAGCTTATCCTCTATAACTTCTGATAGTTTATTAGGCAATGCTTTATCTATGGCTATAGAAATTGTCAATACTTTATCTGTGATTTCTAGCTGTAATGTTTCTGCTTGTTTTAAGGCAACACTTTCAACGTTTGACCAGGCTTCTTTACCCAAGGCATCTGCAGTGATTTGGGAAATAACAGTAGTAAGTGCCCTAAAAACATCTTGAACATTTAATCTGTTGTTCAAATCATCTACAGAAATACTTTCTATATTAAATTCTTGTATTTGACCACCCAATTCGTTCAGAGAGTTCAACAACCAACGTTTAAGTTGTAAAACAGTCAGTTTTTCATCTGTTGTGGTATACGGTCTACTTATTGCACCTTTAGATAGCTCTACTACCATTTTCTTAGGTTGCTTAATAGTTATCATCGAAATGCGATAAATATTAAAATAGGATACCCTATTTTCTGGTAATAGTATACATACAGAATTAAGGTGACCGTCTACTCTAGAAATATCTAATACAATACCTTCTAAGTAGGCTCCGTTATCCAATGAAATTCCCACAAGTATATCCTCCTCTTTCTTAAAAACAGACAATAGAATTTCTTCTGGCGTTTGGGCTACAAACGCCTGGTAATATGATTTTTCCATAATATTATGTGATTATGATTCTAATACCAGATACTGATAATCTACTGGTAACTAACTAATTAAATAGCTATTAATACTCTCTTTAGAAGTCGTTATATAATCTTTATCCGATTTTACAGAACCATTATTATTCCTGATTATGACGTTGTGCCTGTATCTAAATGAATCAGTGGTTTCAGATTTTAGTGTAAGCTTATAACAATCTTTTCTTTTGCCTTTGACCTGAAATTGTACATGCCCGTCTAAGTCTCTAACGTCTGGGTAATTTGTAACAACTTCATATCTATTTTCTGAAAAATGTTGAAAGCCCGTCATCGTTGATTCAGCTTCTGAGCTTACATCTAAAGTGTGGTTAAAAACATCTGTACAAAGACTTAAAGCATCATCTTTAAGCATCTGAAGTAGTTCTCTCTCTAACACGATTGTCTCTTGTTTATATCGAGTCAAAGATTCTATACTTCTGTCATTACTTGCGTGAAAAGAAAAGTGTAAATCTTTGTTCTTTGCATTCCATTCAAAACTTATAACTATCTTTTTGTTTTCTTTAAGCTCTAA
>NZ_JBDVOT010000258.1:0-3035 GCF_039968975.1 Maribacter sp.
GAGCTACCGCCAGAACCAAAGGAATGTGTGCCTGAAGAAGAAAATGTTTTTCTATAATAGGTCTTGTCATTTTTAATCCAAGAAATATTTAAATCTTCCTCTCCCTTTAATTTTACTTTAATCAATGCAATGATTGCGGCAACACCGAAAAACAGAGGTAATGCCAGTAATAATATTTTTGGTTCTTCTGCAATTTTCTGCATTATAGATTCGCTGGATGTAAGTATGCTGAAAACAACGGTTAGCGGTCCTAGCATGAAAAGTAGACCGAATAATGACGATAATAGACCAGCAACCAGCATAAAAAAACCTGGTAATACTCCTAACTTACCAATGAACACGCCACGGAAAACTTCAATTACGTTCTTATAGCTTTTGTAAAAGTAAAATCCGCCAACGGTAACAAAAATTAAAATAAAGAAACCAAGAAATATATACCCTATCAACTGGTTATTACTTTCTTCGTCTTCAATTTCTTTTTTAAACTCTTCTAATGCCTCTGGGTTATTTAAAAACTCAATGAGCTGATTTGAAGCATTACCAATTCCCTCAAAATACATTTCCTCTTTAAAATTAGGAATCATTGTATTTCTTATAATTCTTGAAGCAACGGCATCTGTAATATAAGGTTCCAACCCGTAACCCACCTCAATTCTGACTTCTCTATCTAATTTAGAAAACAAAATAAGTAACCCGTTATCCTTTCCTTTTTGTCCAATTTCGTTTTGGTTAAAGAGTCCGTTTGCATAAGACTCAATAGTATCAAAACCTAACTCTTCAATGGTTACTATAACTAGTTGATTGGTTGTATTTTCCTCTAACGCTACTAATTGCTCATTTAACTCTGTGATTTGTGTTGCAGTGAAAATACCAGCACTATCCGTTACAAAATCTCGCAGCTCATAGTATTGTTCTTGCGCATTTGTGTAAAACGTGGTTAATAAAAAAAGAAAAATGATTTTTCTAAGCATTGGTCGGTAATCAGGATTCTCAAATATAAAAACCTTTATCGATACTCTTAGCCAATATCAAAACCTATTCTAGATTCGGTAAAACTTTAGAATTGAAGTAACTTGCAACTCATTGCCGACTGCGCTCAACCGGACAATAGAATAATTAAACAGTAATTAGTTAGATTAAACACCTATGGCAGAGAAAAAAGTAAGTATACTAACCGCTTTTAAAACAATTATATGGCCACGTAGAAAACCGGTTTTATTGGGCTTATTACTAATTGTTATCAGTAAGGCGGCAAGTTTTGTTGCGCCGGTATCTCTACGTTATTTTTTAGATGATATTATCCCTAACAAAAATTATGATCTACTAAAAATATTGGTAGCTGTGGTAATATTGGCGTTTTTGGTACAAGCCGTAATGTCTTTCTTGCTCACCAAAGTTCTAAGCATACAGGCGCAATATATGATTTCCGAGTTACGTGCACAGGTACAAAAACAAGTGCTATCACTACCTATTCGCTTTTTTGACAACACCAAGTCAGGTTCGTTAGTTTCTAGAATTATGAGCGATGTAGAGGGTGTCAGAAACTTAATTGGCACCGGACTCGTTCAATTGGTTGGTGGTACAATTACCGCCGTGGTATCTCTTATTTTGCTATTAAGAATTAGCCCTACCATGACCCTTTTGACTTTCATACCCTTAATCCTGTTTGCTTTTATTGCTCTGAAAGCTTTTAAAATCATTAGACCAGTTTTTAGGGAACGTGGTAAAATTAATGCAGAGGTTAAAGGTAGGTTAACGGAAACTCTAGGCGGTATACGTGTTATTAAAGGTTTTAATGCAGAAGAACAAGAAAGTAAGGTTTTTGAAGAAGGGGTAGATAGATTATACCAAAATGTAAAAAAGAGCTTGACCGCAACAGCTTTCATGACCAGTGCATCCACTTTTTTGTTAGGATTGGCAACTACCGGAATTATGATGGGTTTTGGCGGTTACAAAATGATGCAAGGAGAACTGACTACAGGTGAGTATTTTGAGTTTACTTTTCTATTAGCATTAATGGTAGCACCCATTGTACAAATGAGCAATATTGGTAGCCAATTGACAGAAGCTTTAGCTGGTTTAGACCGTACCGAGGAGTTAATGAACAAGGTGGCCGAGTCTGATGAAAAAGATAGAACCATTACACTTTCTAACATTAAAGGGGATATGATCTTTAAAGATGTATCGTTTGCCTATGAAGAGGATAAAGATGTATTGCATAATATTAGTTTTGAAGCCAATTCTGGTGATGTCATTGCCCTTGTAGGTAGTTCTGGATCCGGAAAATCTACCATTGCAGGTTTAGCGGCCAGTTTTTTGAATCCTGATTCTGGAGAGATTACCATAGATGGTACAGATTTATCAAAAGTTGACCTAACCAGTTTTAGACAGTATTTAGGTGTTGTTCTACAAGATGATTTCCTTTTTGAAGGTACTATTAGAGAGAATATACTTTTTCCAAGACCAGATGCTTCTGAAGAAGAATTACAATCAGCGATTAAAGCCGCATATGTTGATGAATTTACCGACAGATTTGAAGAGGGATTAAATACTGTAATCGGAGAACGTGGCGTAAAACTATCTGGAGGACAACGACAACGTATTGCTATTGCAAGAGCTGTATTGGCAAACCCAAGAATTTTAATTCTAGATGAGGCCACCTCTAATCTTGATACTGAAAGCGAAGCATTAATTCAAAAGAGTTTGGCTGAACTAACGAAAGGTAGAACCACTTTTGTTATAGCACACCGCTTAAGTACTATTAGAAAAGCAAACCAGATATTAGTTATTGAAAACGGACGCATTGCCGAGCAAGGAACTCATGAAGAGTTAATAGCAAAAGAAGGCAGATACCATAATCTGTTTACGTATCAGGCTAGAATATAAGTTTGTTGGCTGTTGGCTGATGGCTGATGGCTGATGGCTGATGGCTGATGGCTGATGGCTGATGGCTGATGGCTGATGGCTGATGGCTGATGGCTGATGGCTGATGGCTGATGGCTGATGGCTGATGGCTGATGGCTGATGGCTGATGG